>JAUWKK010000098.1 GCA_030614245.1 Planctomycetota bacterium
ATTACCGGTGAGGACTATGAACGAACACGAAGCGCTTTACTACCGCAAACTGGACAATGATCGCGTGGAGTGCCGGCTCTGCCCGCATGGCTGCACGATTGCATCGGGCAGCTCAGGGCTGTGTCTTGCGCGGGAGAATCACGGCGGAAAGCTCATCGCGGCCAACTTCGGCCAGGCCACGTCGATAGCGATGGACCCCATCGAGAAGAAGCCGCTCTATCATTTCCATCCGGGCAGCACGATTCTGTCGGTCGGCTCGTGGGGCTGTAATTTCAAATGCCAGTTCTGCCAGAACTGGAGCATCTCGCAGCAGAAGCAGGAGAGCGAGTATGTATCGCCGGAGCAGACCGTCGAGCTCGCCCGGCGGCAGCGTTCGGCCGGCATCGCGTATACGTACAACGAGCCGCTGATCAGTTTCGAATATGTCCTGGAAACGGCGAGACTCGCCCGCGAAGCCAGCCTGACGAACGTGCTGGTGACCAACGGCTTCATAAACCCGAAGCCCCTGGCGGAGCTGCTGCCGCTGACTGACGCCTTGAATATTGACATAAAAAGCATCCGAGATGACTTCTATCGCAAGCTGTGCCGCGGCCGGCTCCAGCCGGTGCTCGATACAGCGACGACGGCCCGCAAGGCCGCCCACGTCGAGGTCACCAACCTGATTATCCCCGGGCATAACGATTCTGAAGAGGATCTGCGGGATCTGGCGGATTGGGTCGCGTCGAATCTCGGCGCAGACACGCCGGTGCACCTCTCGGCATATTCGCCCAAGTATCGGTTGCAGGCAAGCCCGACACCTCTGCCGGTACTCAATCTGGCGTATGATATCTTTGCCGAACGTCTACATAATGTGTACCTCGGCAATGTTCGCGCCGACACGGGCAACAACACAGTTTGCCACAACTGCGCGAGCCTGCTGATCAGGCGTCGCGGCTACATAATAGACGTTGTCGGACTCAATGGCTCAAAATGTGCTAACTGTGGTGCTGACAACAACATAGCCGTAGTGTAATAAACGCACTTCCGGCAGCGGTTTCCCTTAAAGAATTGGGCGTATCATGACGATATATACAAGCTTGACTTTTCACTGACAGGGTCGGTGCGCCCTATGTTTTTTTTGCAGTGCCGAATATTCCGGCATCCGGAGGGTACAACGCCGTGCGTTTGTTGAAACTGGAAGTTCACGGCTTCAAGTCTTTCGCCGACCGGACGATTTTCGATTTCGAGAGCGGCCTCACGGCGTTCGTCGGCCCCAATGGCTGCGGCAAGAGCAACATCGTCGACGCAGTTAAGTGGGTGCTCGGCGAGCAGAGCGCGAGGTCGCTGCGAGGCTCGGAGATGATCGACGTCATCTTCAACGGTTCAGAGGGACGCAAGTCGCTCGGCTTCGCAGAAGTCAGCCTCACCGTCTCGAATGAAGACCACATGCTGCTGGTCGACTACGAGGATGTCTGCGTCACGCGGAGGCTGTATCGTTCCGGCGAGAGCGAATATCTGATCAACAAGCAGCCCGCGCGCTTGCGCGACATTCGCGAGTTGTTCATGGACACCGGCATAGGCATGGACGCATACTCGATGATCGAGCAGGGCAAAGTAGAGGTGCTCATCAGCGCGAATCCACAAAGCCGACGCTCGATCTTCGAGGAAGCCGCCGGCATCAGCAAGTTCAAGGCGCAGAAGAAACAGGCCATCGCCAAGCTCGAACGCGTCCAGCAGAACCTCGCTCGCCTCGGCGATATCATCGAAGAAGTCGAGCGCCAGCTCCGCTCTATCAAGCGGCAGGCATCGAAGGCTCGCAGTTACAAGCGTGTCGCGGACCAACTGCGCGAGTTACGTGTCGAACTGGCTCTGCACCGCTACCACGAGTTCACCGGACGCCTCGACGAAGTGCTCGGCAAGATCGCAAGCGCCCAGGACGAACGCCAGATGATGATAACCCGCATCGAAGCCATCGATGCCGAACGCAGCGAACTCGATGCATCCGCGCTCGAACTGGACAAGGCTCTCACACGCGTGCAGAACGCCGACGTTCAGCTACAGGGCCGCTTCAGCGCCGCGCAAGACGCCATCAACTACAACCACGAACGCATCCAGGAACTCAACCTGACCGAGACGAAGCTGGCCAACGAGGTCGAGTCCATCAAGAAACGTCTCGCGTCGCTCAAGGGCGACCTCCTCTCGTCCATCGATGAGATCGCCGGGATCGAGCGCGAAGTCGCCGAACGCAAGGAACGCCTCCTGGCGATCCGCAGCGAGCTGCACCTGCTCTCGCAGAAGTGCGCCGACTTCACCAGGCAGGTTGAAGAGCAGCGGACGATTGTGCTCGAACTCATGCGGATGATGTCGCGCAAGCAGAATGCGCTTACGCAGTTCGGGGCCGAACGTCGCGGCCTGGAGGCCCGAGGTGCTCGCCTGAGAGAGCGCCAGGAAGTTATCGCCGGCGAGGTGAGGGAGGCAGGCCTCCAGCGCGAGGCCGTCTGCGCTGACCTCGAACGCTTCAAGGCCGAACGGGTGGCGGCTCAGCTCGAGATCGACGAATGCACGCAACGCCGCGACGTGCTGAATCGCCACGTGCACGATCTGAGCGACCGGCTTGCGGAGCAGCGTGATGAACTCACGAGCCTGCAATCGCGAAAGGAACTGCTCGAAGACCTCGAAGAGAGGCGGGAGGGCCTGGGCGCAGGCTCGCGTCACGTGATGGATGCAGCTCGCCGCGACGGCGGCGAGCTGCACGGAATTCGCGGGCTCGTGGCCGATCTGGTGGAAACCGACCTCGCGCACGCCGTGGCAGTCGAGGCGGCCCTCGGCGATGCAGCGCAAAGCATCGTCACCGAATCCTTCCAGCAGGCCGTCGCAGCCGTCGAGCTTCTGCGCGACAGCGGGCAGGGGCGCGCCTCATTCTTCTCGCTCGACCGCGTTCGGCCCGAGATGCGGCAGACGCCGTCGCCGACGGCGTATCCCGGGTTGCTCGGCCGTGCGCGCGATCTAGTCCGCTCCGACGACGCCACAGCGCCCGTCTTCGATCACCTGCTCGGCGACGTGCTCGTCGTTCAATCCTTCGAGCACGCGGTCACGTTCAGCTCGAACGGGCTGGGCTCGTGGCGTATCGTCACGCTCGATGGTGAAATCTTCGAACCCGGCGGAGCGATAACCGGTGGCAAGACGGCAAGCCGCGCGGGTCTGATTACCAGAAAAGCCGAGCTCCGCGAGATAGGCGCGCGCGTCATCGAACTGCAATCAAGCGTCGGGCAACTGGAAGCGGAACTCGCCGAGAACTCGCACCTGCGCGATTCAGTCGAACTCCGCATCGAAGAACTCCGCGATCAGGCATCCGAGCTCGCAATCATCATCAGCCAGAAGATGCACCAGGTCGAGCGGCTCGACGACAACATCTCGCGACTGACCGACGAGCAGCAGGTCGGCCGCAACGAGCTGGACGAGATCGACGAACAGCTCAAACGGATTGCCGTGGGGGAAGAAGAACTCCGCGGCGAGGTCGACCGCATCCGCAGGCAGGAAGCCGACGCCGAGGCGAAAGCCGGCCGGATGGAGGCCGAACGCCAGAGCGCCGAGCGGCAGCGGGCGCGGCTCGAGGAGTCCGTCACCGAACTGAAGGTCGGCATAGCGCAGCAGAGCGAACGCCGCGAGAGCCTCGAAGCCGCCACCGTCAGAATGATGCGGTCTATCGACGACTACAAGCTGGAGGCCGTCTCGGCGCTCGACGAGATCGAGCAGAGCAGGCAACGTCGCGCCGATGCAGAGGCGGCAATCGCCGAGAAGGAAGACGAACTCGCCGATATCAGCCGCAGACGCGAGGAACTCCAGGTCAGGCAGGTTGAGCTGACCGCCGAGCGCGAAGGAGTCCGCGTGGCGGTTGATGCGAACACAACGCGCATGCGCGAGGCCCGCTCGGCGATACAGCAGACGGACAAGATGCTCCAGGAGCACCGGCTCAGCGAGAATAACCTGAGAATCCGCCTCGAAGACCTCGCCGAACGCACGCGCGACGCCGACGAAGCCGACCTGGGCGAACTATACGTGGATTACAGCCCGCCGGAGGACATCGACTGGGATGCCAGGGCCAGGGAGGTCGAGGCGCTTCAACTCAGGATCAAGAGGATGGGGAACGTCAACCTGAACGCCATCGACGAGCAGGATGAGCTCGAACAGCGAGCCTCGTTCCTCAGCAGCCAGCGGGACGACCTCGAGAAATCGCGGCACCAGTTGATGGAAGTCATCAGAAAGATCAACCACCAGAGCCGCAAGATGTTCCAGGAGACGTTCGATGCGATCCGCGAGAATTTCCAGCAGACGTTCAGGAAGCTGTTCGGCGGCGGCAGGGCCGACTTGGTGCTGGAGGATGACAAGGACATCCTCGAGGCGGGCGTCGACATCATCGCTCGGCCGCCGGGCAAGGAGCCGTGTTCGATCAGCCTGCTCTCGGGCGGCGAGAAATCGCTGACGGCCGTCGAGCTGCTGTTCGCCATCTTCCGGTCGAAGCCCAGCCCGTTCTGTATCCTCGACGAGGTCGACGCCGCACTCGACGAGGACAACACCGAGCGGTTCGTCTCGATGCTGCGCGAGTACCTGAAGGACTCGCAGTTCATCATAGTCACTCACAGCAGGCGGACGATGGGCATGGCCGACGTGATGTACGGCATCACGATGCAGGAGTCGGGGGTCTCGAAGAAAGTGTCGGTGAGGCTCGGCGACGCCGAGACGAAGGTGGCATGAAGACCTTCCTGTGATATTGATATGGCGGGGCGTTCGTCCCGCCTTTTTTGCTGTGAAATCCTGAGCACCAGGCACGCAGTCTATGGATGAAACCACGGATTAACACAGATAAACACAGACACCGATTCTCTTCTTAATAATCAGCGTTCATCTGTGGTTGCCTTTCCCGGCTTTTCTCACCAGGCACGAGATCGTTCACATGAACCCGCTTGCAATGGTCATGGTTCTGGCTTCGTGCTTCATGCATGCGGGCTGGAATATCCTCCTCGCTCGCCGGGGGCGCTCGGAGACCGAACTCATCCGGCAGATGCTGCGCGGTGTTGTCCTGGCCGGCTTCATCCCAGCTTGTGTGAGCGAATACGTCACGGGATCGATGGGCGCCAAGTCATGGCTTTGCGTTGGCGGCTCGGGAATTTGCTGCGGGGTGTACTTTCTCGGGCTCGCTCGATCATACGGCTCGTCCGATTTCACGATTGTCTACCCGGTTGTTCGTTCTCTGCCGGTGCTTCTGGTAGCAGTTGGGGACGTAATGCGCGGCAGAGCGGTAACGCCGGCCGGGTGGTTTGGGATGTTCCTCGTGGTGCTGGGCTGTTCTCTTTCTCCTCATAGCTCCTTCAGGACCATTCGGGTGCGCAGCTATCTGAATCCCGCTCTTCTCTGGATGGCGCTCACGGCTATGGGCACGGTCGGATACACGCTCCTCGACAAGATAGCCTCGGAAGCCGTAAAGGCCGGCCCCGCAACCGCCGCACGATACTGCTATTTTTTCTTCTTCTTCACGTATATTGTCTACGCGGTGCTCACGAAGTTCCGCAGAACTGGAGGCACAAACTCCAGCCGGATCGGCTGGCGCCCCGTAGTTCTGATCGCGCTGCTGAATTTCGGAGCATACTGGCTGGTGCTTTGGGCGTATCAGTTGGGCCAGCGAGCCGGGTACATCGTTGCTTTCCGGCAGTTTGGCATTGTCATTGGCGTCCTCATCGCTATCATCTGTGGATATGAGAAGCCGTTAGCGGTCCGTGTGACGGGAACAGTGGCGATCTTCGCGGGCCTTCTGCTCATCAGCCTTTGGGGCGGGTGAGAGGCCGGCCCGGAAGGGCTGCATAACTTTGGGCCGATGGTGGAACATCCGATGAAAGCAGGAGAATCGTCTGCCCCGCTTACCCTGAGGGATGAACTAAATCACAAATGGCGTCCGCGATCTTGCTGAGCCATTGGGGGCCAACCCGGCCGAGTCTTCTGAAGCGGAGTTTGGAGCTGTCCAAGTTCACAAGTTTGCTGCAACGGAAGACCGAAGGAACCCGGAGACCCGGGGACGGAAACTCCGGGTCGTTGCTCCAGATGATGATATCCTCTTCTTGCGAGCGGATCCTGGTATTGGATGAGATCAGGACGAACAGATGGTCAGCGTCGCTGCTGTTGTGTTCGTCATTGGATATGACCAGGGCGGGTCGCACCTTCGCCGCCGAGCGGTCATTGAAGGGGAAGTTAATCAAGACAACGTCGCCTTGCCTCACGGTTCGTCCCCGTCCACCCAAGTGTAGATGTCCTGGGTGGGATCATCGAGGAAATCGAAGTGTCCTTCTTCCTCGGCGATGCGTAGAAACGCCCCGTCCGTCAGTTCGCGCTTCACTGGGAGCGTCCAGCCGTCTGTGCTTCCAGCCAAAGCGGTGACAGCAAGAACATCCGGCTGCTGCGAGAAGATGGCGGTCCGACGGCGCGAGAATCCACACAGTCTCAGTTCGTTCCATTTCCGCGTCATCGAATAGATGGTCTGGTGAGCCATTTCACGATCCCTCATCTGAATCCGCGATCTGGAGAAACTCGGCAACTTGCCGGTCCATGAACTTTTCCGTGTTCTGAATAAAACCCTCCAAACCGTCAAAACTCGACGGCTTTCTTGCCTCAAGGAAATGGTGTTCGCACTCAACGTACAGGTCCGCGATATCTTCATTCAAGGACTCGATGCGGACTTCGATCCCATCAGTGTCGTGCGCCGAGACGGTGCCTTCCCCCTCTGATGTCAGTTGAAAGGGAGGGAGCATGAACTTCACTCCGACCATGTGTATGGGGCGGCCGAATGCGCGCGTCCTGTCCTGCGGCAACTGCAACACTCGCTCACCGAGGTAGACTCTCGCGTCGCCGCCCGGGGCACTGGCCTGCTTCCTTACACGCACCGTTATTGCCGCGAGAATGCCCGGTCTAAGTGTTTCGAGCGCTGCTTTCACGATCTCGTCCATTTCCTTGACAACAAACTGCATATCCGCGCGAGGAAAGACCTCCTCTATGCTTAGTCTTTGAGGGCGGGCGGAAACCCTCAACTGTTCGCGCGAATTGGGATGTCGTCTGCCGAACTCGACTCCTTCCGTGGCACGCCGCACGTAATTGATCTCCACGGCCCTGTCTTCTACCGCGCGTTGGAGATCCTTCTGAGTGTTCGGATCGAGCGATACCGGCGGGGCAAGCTGCACTAGTACAGTCACCCCCCGAAGCCTTGCATTCGGCAAAGCCATGGCCTTACTCCTGCCCTTGGGCGAGTCCCCTCATCTGCGTACCCTGTACTACATTTCATTATAGGCGCTCCGGCCAACTCGGTCAAGGGCGTTTTCTGCTCGATAACGTCAAGTAAAATGTGCAATAGATGAATCGGGCCGCCCCACCTCGAGGATGCGGCTGGGCATACTGCCGGCAGATCGTGCAGGTCTCGTGGCAGCTTCACGGGGCGATCACCTCATCACGGACCTGATGCAGCCGAATGACCTTTGGCCGCGTCGATTCGTCAGGAAAATGGCACCGTACCGCGTCGCGAACCATCTCGCGCAGCGCGTCCATGTCATCGGCCTGAGTAAAGATCGACTCGCCCAGGGCCCGAGCAGTGTAGCCGCCTTCGGGGTCCTCTTCAACGAGAAACACGATCTCGGTCATGGTTTGCTCCTTGCCGTGGCCAGCGGCACGTAGGCCAGGTTGTCGGATTGCAAGATGCTAAGCGGCTATCCGCGTCTCCGGTTTAATGGCGGCAACTCGCCAAATAGCATAGCGTATTTGTCGAACCAGCACAATTCCTGCTCCTTGGCTTCCTTTTTCGTGGCGCATTCCACCCACCTTACTTGCAGGCTTTGCAGGCAGAACCCGTGTTGGTGGTACCCCAAACAGTGATACCTCTGCCCCTCCGCGTGCGCGGCTGCGCCGCCTCCCGCTGCTCCATAGAATATCGTCAAGCGACCCTTGAGCCCCTCGGAGCTTGCCGTCATGCCAAAACACAAGACTCCCGTCTTGTCGACATCAAAGGCTCTGCGGATGCTCTTTGGGCGCCCTCTTGGCGCACAACGGATCACATATGCCCCGCGTTTTTCAGGGAGCTGATCATTGTCGATGGCATCTTTTAATCCGATCCAGTCATCGCCGTCCCAGCTCATGATCATTCCTCCAAGATCAGTAAAAGGACATTGTCCAAGAGTTCCCTCACCTCCACAATTCCCGGTCGAGCGTTCGGTATTGCACCGCTTCGCTTATGTGATGCACTTGTATGGCTTCTGCCCCTTCGAGATCGGCTATGGTGCGCGCGACCTTGAGTATGCGGCTGTGAGCTCGAGCGCTCAGGCCGAGGCTCTGCATCGCCTGGGCGAGTATCTGCTCGCACCCGGCATCGAGGGCGCAATGCTCTTTCATCTGCCGCTCTGACATTCTGGCATTCGTCGCGTGTGTTTGTCCGGCGAAGCGCTCGGCCTGCCTGCCGCGTGCGGCGCTTACCTGCTGCCTGATTTCGCTCGATGACGGGCCGGATTCGGGGCCGCGCAGGTCGCGATACGCCACCGGCGGCACGTCCACATGGATGTCGATGCGGTCGATCAGCGGC
>JAUWKK010000078.1 GCA_030614245.1 Planctomycetota bacterium
AGCTTCATCGTTCCGCCGGAGGCCGATATTGACGGCGACGGTGCTGTGAATGTCCTCGATTTACTGTTCGTCCGGGACAATGTGGGCCGGGGCAGCGGGTGCCCGTGAGCTGGATGAACGCGTAGCGTCGGACAATCCGTCACCGGCGGCGATGCGGTGGAGCGATGTTGAATTACGCCAATGAAATCCTCCCCGCCCGCCTGGCGGGGAAAGACGCCGGCGGCTCAGAACTTGACCTTGGCGTTGGTGAACCTTAGTCCGTCGTTTGTGTGGAAGGTGGCGTATTCACTGGCGATCGCGCCTTCGGGGCCGGCGACCATCCAGTGCTTCTCCAGGGGTATCGAGAGACCCTTGCCCTCGCCGGGCATTATCGTGCGTACGTGCTGCGCCGCCAGGAACGGCATCTGGCTCTTGGGGAACCCGTCGGGCAGCTTCGTGGCTTCACCGTTGCCGCCGATGTAGACCATTCCATAGCGCGTGTGCCACACTTCCATCTTCGGCTTGACCTTGCCGGCCTGCACGTGCCAGTGTTCGGCGATCATCTGATTGGGCAGGAGGAATATCTCGTGGGCCATGTAACCCTGTTCCTCGTCGTTGTGCCAGAATATCCCTCCGAGGCCGACGGATGTGAACTCGCCGAGATTGAAATCGACCGTCCAGAAGTTTTCGTTCTCGCGGAAGCCCGGCGGGATCGGCCAGCCGTGGGACTTCATCAGGTCTATGTAGGCATCCTTGGCCGCATCTGCGTTGAACTCGCCCTTTTCGTTGTAGAAATCGCTGTTCTTGTACTTCGAAGCCATTGCTCTTTTCTCCGGGACACAGGCGGTGATTGCGGGAAGTGAAGCAGCAGCCAGACCGCCGGCAAGGCCGGCGAGCACATCGCGTCTTGTCAATCCTTTCATTCCATTCTCCTTCTTGGTTAGGGTTTAAGGGCGGTTCACGAACCGCCCCTGCAATCAGCCAGACGGATCAGCTTTCGTTTTTCAGCGTCTTGTATAAGTCGAAGGCCTTGTCGGGCTTCTCGCCGCCGTGAACGACGGCCCGGACGGCCTGTGCCATTGCTGCGGGGTCTTCCGACTGGAAGATATTGCGGCCCATGTCGACGCCGAGTGCGCCTTGATCGACGGCCTTGTAGCACATCGCGAGCGCGTCGGCCTCGGGCAGCTTCTTGCCGCCTGCTATCACGATAGGCACCGGGCAGCCGGCTACGACTTTCTCGAAGCCGGGCTCGCAGAAATAGGACTTGACGAACTGCGCCCCTACTTCTGCGATGACGCGCGTTGCCAGGCCCAGGTAGCGCGCGTCGCGGTTCAGCTCGCGGCCGACGGCCGTCACACCCAGGACGGGGATACCGTAACGCATGCCGGCGTCGACGAGCTTGACGAGATTCCCGATGCACTTGTGCTCGCCCTCGCCGCCGACGTAAACCTGCACGGCCATTGCAGCGGCGTTGAGGCGGATGGCGTCTTCGATTGCGACGCCGACCAGTTCATCGCTGAGGTCCCTGAGAATGGTCGCCCCCGCGCTGCACCTGAGGCAGACGGGCTTGTCGGTGATGGGCGTTATGCAGCTTCTGAGTGCTCCGCGCGTGCACATGAGCACGTCGATGCAGTCGTGCAGCGGCGGAATGGCCAGGTCGAGCCGCTCGAGGCCCGAAGTCGGCCCCATTATGTAACCGTGATCGAAAGCCAGCATCACCGTCCGGCCCGTCTCAGGATTGAATATCCTCGACAGGCGGTTCTTCATCCCCCAGCCAAGCGAGCCGGAGCCTTTCAGGAAGAACCCTTCAGTCTTCATTGGGATGTCGGCTCCGAAAGACTTCAGTTCCTTCGAATCAGCCTCTGCCATGCGAGTTGCTCCTTATCAGATATATTTGCGTGGTCGCCGATTCTTCGTGGGGAATGCTTTCCAGCCTGCCGCTTCCCGGCGTCAATTCCGCGCTATTCGGCTGCGGTCTCGTCTCCTGCGTCGTTCTGCGCCTCGCTGAAGCCTCTGAACAGCAGCGCGATCGAGGTGGCCCCGGGGTCCTTCGTGCCGATCCCGCGTGCGCCGAGGTTCTTCGCCCTGCCGAAACGGGCGATGAGGCTCACTGTGGACTGGGCGCCCCCCGCAGCGGCATCTGCGGCTCTAACTAGCGCCTCCGGTATGCTCGCATTCTCGTCGGCGGCCGCCCGCAGGGCCTGGACGCCGGGCACGAGCGCGTCGATCATCGTCTTGTCGCCTACATCGGCCTTCGTCTGCTTGCGGACTTTCGCCAGCCCGGCTTCGAGCAGCTCGGCAAGGTCGTTCACGTCGAGGCTTTCCTTGCCCTCGGTGCCTTCGGACATTCCCATGAAGATGCATCCGAGCAGCGGCCCGGTCGCGCCGCCCGCTCCACCCATGATCGCCCAGCCGATGTCGTGGAGCAGGCCCTTCAGGTCGCCCCCTCCGGCTGCCTTGATGGCATCGTCGGCAAGGTCCATCGATCTGACCATAGCAGCGCCGTGGTCGCCGTCGCCGGTTGCCGAGTCGAGTTCCGTGAGCTTGTCGACATTGGCCCGGATATGCTTCCCGGCCGTCCGGATCATCGACACCATATCATCGTAGCCGACCGTCTCACCCATTGTTCTGCCTCTGCGTTCAGGCAATCATGTCGCGATTGATATCCCCGATTAGGCTTTCGGGTGCTACGGTCAACCGTCTTCGGTCGGCCGTGTTTCGATCACGTCCAAGCTCTGCTTGAACGTGCCACCCAGCCGAATTGATGTTTTCGTCCAAGCTCTGCTTGAACGTGGCACACGGTCCAATCGATATTTTCGTCACATCGAGAAGAACGGCGAAGAGCACGGCGCGTCCCAGAGTTCGATGAGTTCGTCGTCCAGCCTGCCGATATGCATCTGGATGCCGGCCGGCTCCTGCACGGTGATGTATTCGCCGACGGGGCCCCTGGCGAGTTCGATGCCCTTCTCTTCGCATATCTGGTGCATTCGGCGATAGACGATAAACTGCTCCATGAGCGTGGTGCCGCCCAGGCCGTTGCAGATGCCGAGAAGTTTCTCGCCGGCCTTCACGTCCAGGTCTTTCAGCAGCATGCCCATCATTATGTCGGCGGTCTCGTCGGCGGTCTTGAGCTCCATCTGGCCGGTGCCGGCCTCGCCGTGCTGCCCCAGGCCGATCTCCATATCCTCGTCCGGCAGGCTGAACATATCCTCGCCATTCATCGGCACAGTGCCGGTTTTGACGGCAACCGCCAGGGTGGCCATGTTCGTCGCATAGCGGCTGGCTACATCATAGACATCGTCGAGCGACCTGCCGGCCTCGGCGGCGGCGCCGGCGATCTTATAGACGGGCAGGAAGCCGATGAACCCGCGGCGGTTCTCGGGCTCGCTCCGAGGCGCGTTGGCGATATCCTCCTGGGTCAGCAGCATCCTGACGTTCAGGCCGTCCTTCTCGACCATCTCCATCGTCATGTTGGCGCTCAGCACGTCGCCTTCGTGATTGAGGACGACGAAGAGCACTCCAGCTCCCCGGTCAGCCCTCTTGATGGCTTTCAAGCAGTGCGGCGGCCCCGGTGCCGCAAAAATCTCGCCGGGCACGCTTATATCCAGCAGGCCTTGGCCGACGAATCCGCTCAGAGCCGGCTCGTGGCCGCTGCCGCCGATCGTCACTATGCCGACCTTGCCCGCATCCTTCTGCTTCGCACGGACGACCAGCCCGTCGCCGGCCAGCTTCACCTTGTTGGCATACGCCAGCGCGTATCCTTCGAGCAGTTCGCTCACAAGGTTATCGGGATTGTTTATGAACTTCTTCATTGCCATCTGTCAGTCTCCTCTCTTCTATCATCTGTCGTTCCGCAGCGGCATCAAGGCCCATACTCTTACAGAATCGAGCGTCTGAGTCAATACTTCTCTGCGCACAAAAGGAAAAAGTGGGCATACGGCCCATTGGATACGTCTTCAACCTGAGTTGGTCACAAGCTGATGAAGGCGAAGCGAGGGATGCAGCCCATCACTCCTGTCGGGGCCGTGGCGGGTACCGTTTACCCTTTCAATACGGCCAGCGGCACCAGTCGCGCCACCTTGTCGGCCAGTCCGGCGCCGGTCACTGTGTTAATCACTTCGTCGATATCCTTGTATGCGTCGGGGGCCTCTTCCTTTATCTGGCGGCGATTGGCGCAGATCAGGTGTATGCCTTCCATTGAATCGCTGAACCGCTCGTCCGAGATGGCCGCAGGTTTCACGACCTTCCCCTTGCGGCTGATCTTGCCGGCGGCCTTCGTGCGTGACATCACCCGGCCCGCTCCGTGATTGACGCTGAAGAGGCTCTCTGTGGCGTCGGGGCGGCCGACGAGGACGTAGCTGGCCGTGCCCATCGAGCCGGGGATGATGACCGGCTGGCCGGTCTCGGCATAGGGCGTGCCGTGCATCCTCTGCGCGGGGAAGGCGCGCGTGGCACCCTTGCGATGCACCCAAAGCTGCCGGCCGCCGTGCTCCTCGAGCTTCGCCATGTTGTGCGTCACGTCATAGACCGTCGGCATCGGGATGTCGCCCAGGTAATGGCGGAAGTTGCGGCGGACGAACGACGCCATCACCTGCCGGTTGACGAAGGCGTAGTTGGCAGCGGCGTTCATCGCACCCACGTAGTTCTGCCCCTCGGGGCTGTCGATCGGAAGGAAGCAGAGATGCCTGTTGGGCGAATCGGCGAGCGTAGTGCGTTCGGCGAGCTTCATGTAGTCGCCTGCGGTTTCGTGTCCGAGTCCTCTCGATCCGGAGTGGATCATCACGACGAGCTGGCCCTCGTGGAGTCCGAATGCCTTGGCCGTCTGCTCGTCGTATATGGCATCGACTTCCTGGATTTCGATGAAGTGATTACCGCCGCCGAGCGTGCCGAGCTGCGGGCCGCCGCGCTCCTTGGCCCTGTGCGAGATGGCGGACGGATCGCCGTCCAGCGAGCCGTTGTTCTCGACGCGCGCGATGTCGTCGGTTTCCTCGGCCTCGTCCCGGGCCGACTCCAGCCGCGCGTCATCAACACTGAAGCGATGAAATCCCCTGATGCCCTCGGCAAGAATAATATCGAGCTGTTCCTTCGACACGCGGACGTTCGACTTGCCTTCGCCGAGCGGGATATCGCGGGAAACGGACTGCGCGAGCAGCTTGACGTCGGCGTCGGCGGCCTCGAGTGGAGTGGTGAGCCGCCTCATGCCGCAGTTGATGTCGTATCCGACCGCTGCGGGCACGATGTCGCGGTCCAGAGCGATGACCGAGCCGATGGGGACGCCGTATCCGAAGTGCATATCAGGCATGCCCATCGCGCTGCGGATGCCGGGCAGTTCGGTAGCGTCGCAGAGCTGGCGCACGGCGCCCTCTTCCAGCAGGAGCTTGTCGCTGGCGAAGATCGTCGCATCGACGAGCATTCGGCCGGTGCGTGCGATGTGAAGTTTGAAGGGGGTTATGCGTTCCATCTCGGGCGCTCCATTCCTTCCCGGTCATGCTGAGCTCTGAGCGAAGCATCTTTCATAACGTGGGGCAGGCTTTCAGCCTGCCAATTCATGCATTTGCAGCCCTCCTGAGGCGGGCAGGCCTGGAAAGGCTGCACCACATGCCAAAGATTCTTCGCTTCGCTCCCTCCGCAGGCGGGCAGGCAGAATGACATTCAATTGCCGGTCGAAGCGGGAGCCGTCACGAGCCTTCCGTGCCCTTGAGGAAGCTCTCTATATTCTTGCGTTCAACGGCTTCCATCTTCTCGCGCTTGGCCTGGTAGCGGTTGTATTTTCTCATCTCGCCGCTATTCCAGGCGTTGGCTTCGTAGTAGTCGCCGCAGTATGGAATGAGCAGATCGATCCAGCAGGCGATCTTGTCCATCTCTTCCTGGGAAAGCTTGACGTCGTTGTGGCCCTTTTCGAGCATCTTTATCAGGCCGCTCCTGGCGGCTCCGGCGTGGTACGGCGGGATCATGCTGGGGGTCGACTGGGCGCTGACCCAGTTGACGAGCTTGTTGATCCTGCCCCTCTTTGTGAGGGCCAGGTATGAATCGCTCCACCTCCGCTTAGCCCTGCCGTCGACGGTCTGCCTGCCGAGCAGGCTGAAAGCCTTCTTCGTCTTGGCTTTTGCCACGGACGTCTCGGGTTTTTTCAGGGGAGCGGTGTCGTAGATGGCGACGTCGATGAACTGCCCGCCGCCGGTCTGGCGACAGTGAACGGCTATAACGTTCCTGCCGGCCTTGAGCGTACTGGCAACGTTCCGGCTGATCGGTGCCGTCTTGAAATTCGTGACGTAGCCCTTGGCGCATGTCGCCTGTACGCCGTTTATGTATACCTCGACGTCCTCGTCGTGGCAGAAGATGAAGGCGAGCTTCCGGTCATTCAGAGATTTCGGGATTTTTATGGTGCGGCGCATCCAGATGGCTCTCGTATTCCACAGATCGTGGATATTGCCGCCTGGGGTGCCCTTGGTGCCGAATCCGGCGCGGCCGGTCTTCCATTTCGAGCTGTCGAAGCCGGGCTTCTCCCATCCGGCCGGAGGGGCTTGCATAGTGTATTGCCATTTGGCTTCCAGGGGCGAGATCACCTGGGCCTTCTTCAGGTCGATAGTTACCCCCCCGTCGGCCACCCTCGTGCCACCGTTATGGCACTTGATGCAATGGCGGTCGAGTATGGGCTGGACCTCCTTGACGAAGCTGAATCCCCTCGGCGGGCCGTAGAAGGGCTTGAGCTTCTGAGGGCCGGCTTTCATCGCCATCATCGGCTCCGACACGGACGGAGCACTGTTCTTGTGCTCGTGGCAGCCGACGCAGGACGCATACTCGCCCGGCTGAAGCGTGCTCCACGATCTCATCGTCTGTACCATGTGCCCCTTGGCGTCGAGTGCCTGGAAGTATAGCGGCTTGCGGGCGGGCACGACGAAGCTCGCCGAGCCGTCCTCGTAGCCCTTTGCGTCTCCGTGGACGATCTTGACGTCCCAGGACCCGTTGTTGATCGAGACCGGCGTGCTGACCAATGCTCCGCCTGCCGGGCCGCTATTGCCATTTGAACCCACACCGGCCGCGCGGAAGCTGAGCTCGATCACGCGAAGCCGCTTAATCGTTCCACGCGGGATGCCCTTCAGCCCCGGGCCAACGTAGATATCCTGCATGTAGTAAGTCCCGGTATCCTTGCTGTAATCGACCATGCTCGGGCGTGCCGGCGGAGTCTTGCGCGGAGCCAGCGGCACCGGCTGATTGCAGGGCCTTCTCGGGTCGCTCGCCAGCAGCTCTCGGCGGCCGTCGATATCCATTGCATATATGGCGAACAGCAGGCCCCTACTCCGCCTGCCGCCGCCGACAGGGCAGAAGGTCACCATGAAGTCCGTCTCGGTCAGCGGATATGGGTACTGGAACTGCTCGCCGCCCTGGCCGTAGGCGTCCACGTGAACGGCTTTCGTATTGCGAACGGGTGCGATCAACTGGACGCCGCTGTTTTCCTGGCGCCCTTTGGCGGGATCGATAATAGCCAGCTTGCCCCGCTGGCGACTATGATGCCCCGAGAGCACCGCGATGACCTTCTGCGTACCCGGAATGCCCCGGGAGTGCATGATCGTGGTGGGGAACCAAGAGTTGTTGCCGTAGAACTCCGTCTGTGTCGTGCCGTCGGGATTCATCTGGAAGAGCCCTTGCGGGTATATCTGCCCGCGATCGCTGTAGTCCCATCGAGTGTAGATCACCCGCCCGTCTTCCATCAGGGTGGGGTAGTTCGTATGCACTTGGTCGAAGCTCAACCGCCGCATGTGCCTGCCGTCCTTGTCGCACGTGTATAGATTGCTCACCTCTGTCCACCAGCAGTCGACTATCTGCACGCAGCGTGTCGAGTTGAAGACGATATCGCCGTTGGGCATATACGCGGGTTCGTAGTCGGCGCAGCCGAGGGCGGATGTTAGCTGCCGTACCTTGCGCGTGGCGACGTTCATCTCGTAGAGGTGGTAATCGTCTCCCCGGTCGGATTTCTTCCAGGCGAATAGCAGGCGCTTGCCATCGAACGAGACATCCGGGTCGCGGATGACGCCCTTGGGGTCATCGATGAGCGTACGCACCTTGCCGTAGATACCGTCCATCTCGAGTACGCAGAGCGCGGTGCCGGGCCTGAAATTCCGCTCGGCCTGCGCATCAGATTGACCCTCGGTGTAGGCATAATGCGAGCCGCCCATGTTGTAGTGCTTGGTGAATAGTATCTTACGATGCCTGCTCAGCAGGGGCTGCAGGCGCTTGCTGCGGCGCATTTCGCAGGCATCTATGTAAAGGTCCAGCCATTTCCTGTGGGTGGGAGACGCCTTTGCCTTGGACAATGCATCCATCCGGGCGCGCAGCTTACCGCCGTTGGTTCCGAGTTCGTCGAGCACTTTCGCAATGCTCTTCTCTTGGAGCCCTGCGTCGCCTGCAAACCACTTCCCGTAGTCGGCGGCGTGATCCTGGAGCAACCAGTCGCTCTGAATGGGGAAGTCCCTCCACATCCGCCCATTAATGCCGCCCAGGGCCTTCCCTTTGTCCTTTGATGCCTTGAGTTCCTCGCGCGCGGCCAGCAGCGCATCCTGCCAGGTGGCCTTATCGGCTCGGGGCTGCGCCGGCAGGGCGGGCGATGCCAACAGGGCAAACAGAAGCAATGCCGGCACAAGATTGCGCGAGCAAGAGAACCTTCGCTGCATTCTCTTCGTCATCTTCTTTCTCCTGTAACGGCAGGGGCGGTTCGCGAACGGCCCCTACAGCGGTGGACGTTGTATGCCTGTGCATGGAACGCCGGCTGCCGGCGAATGGTCTCTTCCCATCGAGTCAGTCCGGCCATTTGCGCGCTTCGGCATATCTCTGAACATCATTAGACAGGAAATCTCCGCATCAGTCAAGGTTATGAAACGTGGGCCAGCCTTTCGAGGCTGCTGATTGATTGGTGGGCGGGTATGGAGGGAACGCCATGATATGTGTTTAGCCCAAGTTGCCCGCTGGCTCACAGGGGGCCGCGCAGCGAAGAAGCCAGCGATATCTTGCGCGTGCTGCAGGCCAAACACATGCAGCCTGCAAAGCATGCCCGCCCATGCCATAGGCAGGTGGGCCATGCCTGATGCAGGGGCCTACGGTGGCCTGCCTCACACGGTTGCATGATTTCTTTTGACAAAAAGTTACACACATGTATAATACGCCTGTCCGGTCATGCTGAGCTTTCAGCGAAGCATCTTTCACGGTCTTGATGACCACTCTCCAAAGGAGGAACACATGGCAATCCGGATTGGTATCAATGGTTTCGGTCGTATCGGCCGGCTGGTTTTTCGCGTGATGTCGCAGCGCCGGAACTTCGAAGTCGTGCAGATCAACGATCTCGCCGACAACGCGACGCTGGCCGCATTGCTCGCACATGACCGCGGCCACGGCAGGTTCGGTGGGTATGTTGTTGCCGAGGGCGACAACATAGTAGTGGACGGTAAGCCCGTTCGTGCGAGCGCCGAGAGGAATCCCGCCGAACTGCCCTGGAAGGAACTGGAAGTCGATTTCGTAGTCGAGTCGACCGGCGTATTCCGTACCCGCGATAAGATCGCTATGCACATCGAAGCCGGCGCCCCGCGCGTACTGCTCACCGTTCCGGCAAAGGACGAGATCGACGCCACCATCGTGTTGGGCGTCAACGACGGCCAGCTCAAGCCCAGCGACCAGATCATCTCGAACGCATCCTGCACCACGAACTGCCTGGCGCCCATCGTCAAGGTGCTCAATGACTCTTTCGGCTTCGAGAGCGGCCTGATGACGACAATCCATGCATATACAAACGACCAGTGCGTCCAGGATATGGTCC
>JAUWKK010000198.1 GCA_030614245.1 Planctomycetota bacterium
AGCGGCGGCCCCGTTATGGGAATCATACGCACGAAGAACGACTGGGGTGATGGGAAAGGCAAGCGAATATGCGCCGACGAGCGCGAGATGCGCGTCTACAGCTTGAAGAACGGCAAGATGTATGATTTCCGCGTGAAGGTCAGCGCTCCCGACGGGCCGGTGACGTTCGGCGACACGAAAGAGGGAACGTTCGGCTTCCGCACGGCGGCCACGATGAAGCCCGATGCCGGAAAGGGCGGAGTGGTGATAAACTCCAACGGCCAGAAGAATGGGAACGCCTGGGGCAAGAGGGCCTGCTGGGTGGACATGCACGGCCCGGTCGATGGCGACACCGTGGGCATCGCAATGCTCGAACACCCGACCAGCTTCCGTGCCCCAACATACTGGCATGCGCGCACTTATGGCCTCGTAACGGCCAATCCGTTCGGGCTGCAGCACTTCACAGGCAAGAAGGGTAAAGGCTCGCACACAATAAAGAAGGGCGAGTCGATCACGTTCGTCTTCCGCATCTGGCTGCACGAGGGCGACGCCGAGAAGGCCGGAGTGGCAGACGCGTGGAAACAGTATGCCGACCCGCCGAAGGTGGCTGTCAAGTAGGTGCAGGCAACCTGTGGCGAAGCGTGCAATGATGACTGACTAATGTGGAGCAGCCTTTCCAGGCTGCTGATTGATATAATTGGCAGGCTGAAAGCCTGCCCCACAGAAGACCTCGCGCCGAGGCGCGTGCGGAGCGAATGCTGTGGGTAAGGCTGACGTGACGGCTCCGGGCGCTCAGAGCAGGGGAACACGGCCAACAGGGGGCGGTTGACCGTGCCACCCAGCGCCCCGAAAGGATGGTTGACCGTGCCATCCAGCGCCCGGAAAGGACGGTTGACCGTGCCACCCGGCGCCCCGAAAGGATGGTTGACCGTTGCACCCCATGCTGGGTAGACACGTGAAGCAGAGCTTGGACGTGGACGAGGCATGGGCCAACCGGGGGCGGTTGACCCATGCACCCGATGCAGGCTCATAGCCCCGATAGGGGCGAAATAGAACAGCCCACGGCAACGCCGTGGGTACAGAGCGAGAAATTCCCCTAGCCCTGAAAGGGCGAAATAAGACAACCCACGGCCCTGCCCCTGCCCTCATTAGGCAGGCAGACCTGCCAACTAATCAGCAGCCCTCCTGAGGCGGGCAGGCCTGGAAAGGCTGTTCCACATAAGACCTCGCGCCGGGGCGCGTGATTCGCGCGTGCGCCGCCGCTACAATTCTGCTTCCAGGGCCTTGGCTTGCTGCATGAGCCGGTAAGCGCGCTCGAGGAGCGGCTGGATGTCCTGGCCGGTGAGGGCTGAGATGGGGAATAGCTCCGCGTCGGCCGGGAGGTTCTTGCGGAACTGTTCCAGGTTATCGGCGGCCCCGGGGAGGTCCATCTTGTTGGCGGCGATGAGATGCGGACGGCGGGTAAGTTCGGGGCTGTAGCTTTCGAGTTCGTTCTCGATTATTCGCCAGGCTTCGGCGGGCGACGGCCCCTCGACAGGCGCCATGTCGACGACGTGGACGATAACGCGGGTGCGTTCGATGTGCCTGAGGAATTCGTCGCCCATTCCGTGGCCTTCGTGAGAGCCTTCGATCAGGCCGGGGATGTCGGCTGCGACGAGTCGTCGGTAGCCCGGCAGTTGAACGATGCCGAGATGCGGTTCGAGGGTTGTGAAGGGGTATTCGGCGATTTTCGGCCTTGCGGCGGTTGTGCGGCTGAGTAACGTCGATTTGCCGGCATTCGGCAGCCCCGCGAGGCCGACATCGGCGATGAGCTTGAGTTCGAGTTTCAGCGTGCGTTCCTGGCCGGGCCGGCCCTCTTCGCACTCGCGCGGAGCCTGGTTGGTGGACGACTTGAACGCCGTGTTGCCGCGCCCGCCCTTGCCGCCGGCTGCGACGGTAATCTTCATTTCCGGTTCATTCAGGTCGCGCAACTGGAGGCCGGTATCGCCGTCGGTGATGACCGTTCCTACGGGGACCGGGATGAGGAGATCGTCTCCGTTCGGTCCGTGGCGGTTGCCGCCTTGTCCGGGCAGGCCGTTCTTTGCTTTATAGTGGCGGCGATACCTGAAGTCTAGCAGCGTTTCGACGGAGCCGTCGGCGTGAATGATTACGGAGCCGCCGTGCCCGCCGTCGCCGCCGTCAGGCCCCCCTTTGGGGACGTATTTCTCGCGACGGAAGCTGATACAGCCGTTCCCGCCGTTGCCGGCTTTCACGTGGATGGTTGCACGGTCTATGAACATATCTCAGGCCGGATCAGGTGTTTGTGGAAGCAGGCCACGCGCACGTCGAATACGCGTGGCCTGGAAACGCTGATGCGGGTGGTATCAGCCTTCGGCGATGACGTTCACTCTACGCCCGGAACCGAACTTCACGCGTCCGTCTGTCAGTGCGAAGAGGGTGTCGTCTCTGGCACGCTTGACGTTCACTCCGGGGTGGAATTTCGTGCCGCACTGGCGTACTATGATGCCGCCGGCCTTGACGGCCTGGCCGGCATAGAGCTTGACTCCACGGTGCTGGGCGTTGCTGTCGCGCCCGTTGCGCACGGAGCCTTGTCCCTTCTTATGGGCCATCTCGCAATCTCCTGTATCTTTCCCCGCTGCGGGGGATTCTGCGTCACACGTCTGATTTCACTAACATTACATCAGCCGCACGGTCAATCGGAGCTGATGCGGTCAATGCGTACCTGCTTGTAGTTCTGCCGATGTCCGTGTCGGGTTCTGACGCCTTTCCGCCGTTTGAAGCGGATGGCGATGGTCTTCGGGCCTTTGACGGACTTGCGCACGGTGCCGATGACGGAGACGTCGTCGAGCGACGGCTTGCCGACTCGAACGTCGCCTTCCTCGTCGCTGTAGAGGATGACCTTGTCGAAGGTGACCGTTTCGCCGACATCGAGCGTGTCGGTGTCGATGTCGACGAGGTCGCCCTCACGCACCTTGTGCTGATGCCCGCCGAGGGTTACGATTGCGTACATTGGTTTTCTTCCTTGTCTCCTTTTTCCTTGTCGCCTCTTTCCTGGCCGGCTTCTCCACTTTGAAGTCAACCGATCCCACGTTGAACTCGCCGTTTGCCGTCACGTTGACCGACTTTGCGTATTCGTTCTCGATCTTGGTGAGCTGTTGGCGTTTGTTGTTGAGGATGAACGCGGCGACGCTCGGGTTGACGACGACCTCGACGGTGGCGACGGAGGCCTTGTTGAGTCTCATTCTGAGCTCGCGCATGATGTAGAGCGCCATTCCCTCGACGCTCCTGACCATTCCACTTCCTTTACAGGTGGGGCAGACTTCACGTCCCGCGAAAGAGATGCCGGGCCTGACGCGCTGCCTTGTCATTTCGATGCCGCCGAAGCGCGAGATACGCAGCATCTTAGACCGGGCGCGGTCGCGACGCATCGCGTCCGCAAGCTCACGTTCGACCTGTCGCCGGTGCTTTTCCAGCTTCATGTCGATGAAATCGATGGCAACAATACCGCCCTTGTCGCGCAGCCTGAGTTGGCGTGCAACTTCGGGCGCGGCTAGCATGTTGGTGCGAAAGGCCGTACGCTCGGGGTCCTTCTCCCCGGTGAACTTGCCGGAGTTGACGTCGACGACGACCATCGCTTCGGTCTGCTCGATGATGATCGAGCCGCCGTTGGGCAGATTAACCTTCCGCTCGGTGATGCCGTCGATCTGGTCTTCAATGCCGTATTTGTGGAAGAGGGGCGTAGCTCCGGTGTAGAGCTTGACTTTTCGGCGAGATGCTGGCGAGACGATGCGGAGGTATTCCTTGGCGCGCTTGAGGGCTTCCTCTGAGTCGACTATGAGTTCGTCCGTGTCGGAAGTGAACAGGTCGCGCACGGACCGGATGACGAGGTCGCTCTCTGCGTATAGGAGCGCCGGCCCTGAGTCCTTCCTGGCCTGGTTCTCGATAGCCTGCCAGATGCGCATTACGTGCCGCATGTCGCGGGCGAGGTCGCGCTTCGTGCGGCCGGCGCCGGCGGTTCTGACGATAAAGCCCATGTCCTCGGGCAGGTCCAGGTCGTTGAGCATCGTCTTGAGCTTCTGGCGGATTTCGTCGTCCTCGATTTTTCGTGAGACGCCGTGGTGGACGACGCCTGGCATGAGGACGAGGTAGCGCCCGGGGATGCTCAGGTAGGTGGTGACCGACGGCCCCTTCGAGCCT
Organism: Planctomycetota bacterium; assembly: GCA_030614245.1. Classification (GTDB taxonomy): domain Bacteria; phylum Planctomycetota; class PUPC01; order JABMSA01; family JAUWKK01; genus JAUWKK01. Next base: position 4,177 of record JAUWKK010000198.1, read on the forward strand.
ATGCTCTCCTTGGAGACCTGGACGAGCAGTTCCTGCCCGCGGCGGACGAGCTTTGTGATGGGCATGTCATCGCGTCTGCGGTTCTTCATCGGGTCGGTCTTGGGCAGCACGTTGCCGTAAAGGCCGGGCATTATGTCGCTGGCGTGGAGGAATCCGTTCTTGCCCAGCCCCAGCTCGACGAATGCGGCCTGGATGCTCTGCTCGATGTTGAGCACTGTCGCCTTATAAATGTCGCCCGCGTGCCGGCGTTCGGATGCCAGCTCGACGTACAGCTCCTCGAGCACGTCATCTTCGAGGATAGCCACTCGGGCCTCCTCGGGATCGGCTACGTTTATCAGCATTTGTTTGTGCATAATGTATTCTCTCGGCCTGAAACAGGCCTTATACTGAACAGCCGCGGCCGGATCATTCAGGCGGCGACATGCTCAATGAAGTCCTTCGTATTCTGAAGTCGTTTCGCCGGGCTTCTTCGTCTCCGAAGACCGCCTTGACCACCGTGTCGGGCCTGGCGGTGCCCTGTGGCGTGACTCTCACAACAAAACGCAGTTTCCTGTCGAACAATTCCAGGCTGAGGAGAAACGGCCGCAGATCGACCGTCTTGATGCCCTTGGCCGTCTCGATTTCAACGCAGACCTGGTCCCTTGCCATGACGGCTTCGAGGGCCGCTCGCTCGACGCTGAGGCCGTCGGGCAGGTCGACCTCGTAGTCGGCCCGGAAGTCGGCCTTCATCGGCCTGTCGGCGGGTTCGACGCCTGTTATCTCTATTCCGTCGACGAGTTCCTCATTCAAGCTGTTCCGGATGTCATCCGGGCAGAGCTGCTCGTCGAGCCGCAGCTCCATCAGTTCGCTTTGGGCCTCGATGCCCACCGGCAGCGGGGCGAGGATGGCGATGCGGGGGCGGGGATTGAACCCCCTGCTGAACGTGACGGGGACGCCTGCTCTTCGAATGGCCCTCGTCATCAGCCGCATCATGTCAAGGTGCGAGAGATACCTCATCGCGCCGCGCTTGGCGAATCTCAGCCTGTACTTGATCTTCCTATCCTGCTGCTGCATCACAAGCCCTGCCGCGTGAAATGCTGCGCCTGCTCCCGCAAGTATGCCACAGTTTGCTCGGAGTCTTCAAACTGCATCGCTCGCTCGGCGATCTCGCGGACCTGGTCGAGCGTAACCGATCGTATTATCTTTTTGATCTCCGGGATGGCGGCCGGTGCAACACTGAAGTTCCTGAGGCCCATTCCCAGCAGCAGCATCGTATAAGTGATGTCTCCGGACATTTCGCCGCACATTGCCACGCTGATGCCGTCCTGATTGGCCACGTCGATCACGTTCCTGATCAGCCTGAGCACGGCGGGATGAGCCGGCTGATACAGCCACGCGACCGTCTCGTTGGACCGGTCAACCGCGAGGGTGTACTGCACGAGGTCGTTGGTCCCGATGCTGAAGAAATCCACCTCCTTTGCCAGAATGTCGGCCGTCCCCGCGGCCGACGGCACCTCGATCATTATGCCAATCTTGATGTCCTTGCCCATCTGGACATCTTCCTGCTGGCGTTCGGCCCGGACGTCTTCGAGCAGCCC
>JAUWKK010000060.1 GCA_030614245.1 Planctomycetota bacterium
AGTCTCGCGTGCCGAAACCGGCCTGAAGCTGGTTAAACCTGAAAAACGCGACTATTATACCGTCTTGCGTGAAAAACTCGGCTGGAGCGGCCATGCCAACTACAAGAGATAAGATGACGAAGCAGCGTTGCCGCGTTCGGATACTTTCTGATTACTGCAAGAGCTGCGGCCTGTGCGTGGCTGTGTGTCCGAGGGGGGCGCTTTACATTGCCGATGTGCTCAACTCGAAGGGCGTTCGGCCCGTTGCGTTCCTCGATGGTGCCGAATGCACCGGCTGCTGCAACTGCGCGGTAATGTGCCCCGACGCGGCTATCGAGATCGTCTTCGACGAGGAATGAACCGGCGGCTGTTGAAAAGGATGCGAATATGCAAGGTGAAAGAGCGGGGCTATGCTGTGGCTTGCTGGCTGTTGCGATGCTGCTGGGCTGTGATAGCGCACCGGGCGTATTGAGCATCCCGGCGGAATACAAGCTGGGCCGGAAGGATGTGCTGCTGGTGGTCCCGTTCAGCGATCCCGCGCTGTCGTATTTCGAGTCGCGTACCGGCTGCGAACTCGCTGACGAGCTCGTCAACGTGATGAAGATGAACGCACCGCGCATCAAGGCCGTCTCGGGCACGGAACTGCGGCCGGCGATCCGGAACCTGGACTATACGAAGCACCATCTGAGGAATGCCGCCGCCGCGATCGAGGCCAATCGCGTTCTCGTCGGCAAAATAATCGAACTCGAGACCAAGCTGCCGAAATCCCCCAACATAATGCAAGGCAAGATTACCGTCCACGTAACGCTGCACGATGTCGGCCGCTGGGAGCCGCCGCTCTTCGAGAAGCGGGCGACGTATATCTTCCCGGAGGACGAGGACTGGGCGAACAAGTATATAACAACCCAGGATATGCCCCCCAGGCAGATGCTCGCGGAACTGGTTTCACTCTCCGCCCAGCGAATTGCCGAGGTTTTCTACGCTCACGAGGAGCTCAGGGGAGGACCCAGGCCGTGACGGATGAACGTATCAGGCAGGATGAACCGCTGGAACTCGCCTGGCGCGTTGCGCTGCGCTGGCGCACGCTGGGCTGCCAGTTCGCCGGAACTTTCATAGTGTTGACTGTGCTGGCTTTCGCTCATTCGCTGAGCTTGCTGACCTGCGGCCCGGTCGGCCATGGGATCATCATGTGCGCCGCTATGATGATCGCCCTGATACTGAGCATCGAGACGGGTGCGGTGGTGATGGCCAGGGCATGGGCCGAGTTCACCGGCGACGGCGAGTTTCGCGTGCTCCCCTTTCTTGCCGGGACGATACTGCCGTCGAGTGTGGTCGGCTGCCTGTGCGGGCTGGTGGTCGTTATCCTGTCGATCTTTCCCCATTGCGTTCTTATCCTGCTGACTTCAACCGGTGCTCTCGGCCGGGTGATCTTCGGTCTTGCGCTCGTGCCGATGTTCATCGTTGCGTTTCTGGAATTGCTGCTGGTTCTGGCGGCGCGGTTCATCTTCCCGCCGATGCTCGTCGAGAGCAGCCCCGGAGCCGCCGGTGCGATCCAGTGCCTGATAGACAGTGTAGTGGGCTGCAGGCCTCGCGATATCGCGGCACGGGTGCGGGCGTTCGTCACGGCGCTGCTCGTGGCCCTGCCGATATTCATCGCAGCGGGGTGCTGCATGCACTACATCTATGGCCTGGCTGCGATGGTACAGAATGCCAGGCTGCCGCTGTTCGTCTGCGATTCCTTCGCCGGATGGGTCACTGGCTTCTCGGCGTTGATAATCGGCTCGGCTCTGGCGGCGCCGCCGCTGGCATACCTGAATACCGCCTGCCTCATGGTGCACCGCGCGACGCAGGAATGAACGGCGTCTCTCCGGCGGGAGGATCGTGGAGGTACCCGATGAAAACGAAGCTGGTGCTTGCGGCGATCCTCGTGGCGGCCATGCCGCTCGTGCGGGCGCATGGCACGATCTTCGTGCTCAAGAACGGCAATCGCCTCGAGGGTAGCATCGTCGAGGAAGACGATGAGACCATCAAGGTGAAGCTCGTCCGTGGCGGCGTTGTAAGTCTTCGCCGGGGCGACATCGAGCAGATCATCCAGAAGCCGACCGCGATCGAGCATTTCCGAAGCGAGCGGAAGAAACTGGCCCCCGATGATGTCGCCGGCCGCATGAAACTGGCCGAATACTGCCTCCGCGAGGCCGCCCCGCCGCTCGATATACAGGCCGCCGAGCTCTATCGCGAAGTCATCAAGCTCAAGCCCGACCACGCCGAGGCCCGCCGGAAACTGCGGGAAGTGCTCGACAGGCCCGCAAAGCGCCTCTGGCGAGACGCCAACCGCCTCTACAAGCAGAAGGCCGTCTCTGACGCCCGCGACAAGCTCTTCCAGATCGTGCAATACTACCGCGAAAGCGGCTACAGCCGCGATGCCGAGCACATGATCGCTCAGACGTACCTCGACCAGAACCGCCTCGATGAAGCCAGGAAACACTGGCTCGAGGCGCTCAAGGCCGACCGGTATCGCGTCGAATGCTACCTCGGCATCATTGAAGTGTGCGAGAGAACGCGCAAGTGGGGCAAGGCGGTCGAGATCATTGACGGCGTCGTGGCTTTCGCGAAGGACGGTGAACTCAAGCGGACGCTCGCCGCGCGGCAGGCCGTCTTCCGCCAGTTGGAGAAGCTCCAGCAGCAGTCGAAGGAGCAGCCGGACAACGCCGAAGTCCATCTGGCGATGGCGGAACTCCTGACGAAGCTCGACCGCCGGAAGATGGCGCTCTCGGAAATGGAAAAGGCCGCCGAACTCGGCGTGCAGGACGCCAATTCGTTCAAGGCGCTCGCCGAATACTACGAAGACGCGCTCGACGTGGCCAAGGCCGTCCGATACTGGCAGCTTGCCCGCGAGGCCGACCTCGGAGGCCCAATCGGCAGGCTCGCGGCGAAGCGCCTGCCCCGGCTCGACCTGCGCGCCCTCATACCGAAGTACCTCGTCAGCCAGAACCCCGAAGAGCGTGAGAACATCATCGAGCAGCTCGAAAAAAGCGACCTGCCGTTCTCGATGATGGAAGCGGTCGCGCGCAAAGGCCGCCCATACGAAGATCAGCCGACCGGCATAAGCGACGGCAGCTTCGACGTGCCGCGCGAGGATATGAAAGCCGAGTACTCGATCTTCGTCCCATCGAGCTATACGCCCGAGAGACGCTGGCCCGCCATTCTCGCACTGCACGGGCAGGGCTCGAGCGGCGCGAACTACGTCTATCTGTGGGCCGAGCAGGCCGAAAAGGCCGGGATTATCATCATCGCGCCGACCGCGCCGCCGGCGGGATGGAATGAGCTCGGCAGGAGAAACGCCCTGAAGACGCTGCACAAGGTTCGGGCCGAATACAACATCGACCCCGACCGCGTCTTCGTCTCGGGCACGTCCATCGGCGCGGAGGCGGCATGGCAGATAACCCTGCACTATCCGCATCTATTCGCGGGCATGGTTTCACGCTCCGGGCGCATCACAAGGGAAGACCAGCTATACCTGCATAACGCCCTGCACGTGCCGATATACATCGTGCATGGCGGCCTCGACTTCACGTACGCCATCGCCGATATGCGAGACGTTCACAAGAGGCTCAAGAAACTGGACTGCGAACATGTCTTTCACGAGCGCAAGGACGGCCGCCACGGGCCGTTCCTCGACGAGAACGAGCCGATCATCGAATGGCTCGCCGACAGGCGCAGGCCGCCGTAGCCGAAGCGGCTGGTCAAGTGGACGCGCGAACTGCGAAAGAGCCGCGCATATTGGATTCGCGCGGAAGCGTTCCTGGGCCGCATCTACGATCCCAACGACCCTGTCGTCATTCCCAAAGTCCACGGCAAGCCGCTCGACCGGCAACAGGCCACGAACTACTTCCTGAGCGTTGCAAGAGACGGGCTTGCCGTCTTCAATGCGTCCATCAAGGGCAATATCATCAAAGTCCGCACAAAGCACGTCAAGGGCTACGCGCTGTTTCTCGATGATGCGTTGGTCGACCTGGAGCGCCCGGTCGAGGTGAAAACGAACGGCAAGGTGAACTTCAGGGGCATCGTCAAGCGCGACGTGGGCTTCATGCTCGAATGGCTCCGCCGAAACCGCGACACCTCGCAGGTGTTCAGCGCCTGTGTCCGCATCATCGCCGATAAGCCTCTTGAAGAATGAAGTGGAGTGGACGTTGCATTGCAGTCTGTTCATGAATTGGCGGGCCTACCCGCTCAATCCGAGGGGCCGTTCTTCCATACTTCCTTCGCGACTACGCTGCCGTCCTTGAAGCCTATAGCCGCCCCGCAGCTTCCTTCGCGCACGGCGAACGGGTCGTCGATCACATCGGGCAGGTCGAGCGGCGCGAGGAACTGGGCATCATGCACGCCACCGAGTGCGTAAAGCCATACCTCCGTCGGTCGGATACCGGCGTCCCCGCGGTCATAGCCGCCTGGTTTGCCGTCCAGTTTGGCCTGCGGCGGCCCGAGTGTCTTTAGCACGCGGCCGTTGTCGTCGCCCTCGCTAACCATCCCCGCCAGCGTGACGAAGGCGTCCCGTTGAACGTAGGCATGGCCGCTTTCCAGCCGGTCCTGGTAGAACTTCCGGCGCAGCCACGGCCACAGGTTTACGCCGATGATCGGCAGCCCGGCGAGGAACTCCGCCCACGTCGGCACTATCGGCACAGCCAAGACGGCCTGCATCACCGTACCGGCATCCACCGCATCCACGAGTCTCCCGGCGCCGTTCCTTGCCACCTTGACGGTGCCGATAAACGCACCGCGCTCCTGCCAGACGGGCGGCGGCGTTTCTTCCGGCTTGATATCGACGCTGACGGAATTGTAACTCGTCGGCGGAGTACCGGTGCAGCAGCGGTCCCAAAAAAGCCGCCCGATCACAATCCGGTGGCCGCCGCCGCCGACTATGTAGCCGCTCAGCACGAACTGCTTGCCGTCCATTTGCCTGAGTTCGTCGGGGATGGCCGCCCTGCCGCTCCTGCGGGCCTGTTCCAGCTTCATCAGCGGCCCGAACTTGAACGCAGGCAGATCGGTCGCGGCGATGACGTCCTCCGGGACTATTTCAGGCTTGTCAGGCGCTGCAAGCTCCAGCTTACTTCCCTTCATCCTGTAGATGTAGCCCTCTTCCGGATTCGCCTCCACATAGAACGTACCGTGAACCATCACCGGCTTGAGACGCTCGAACTTTACCTTCTTGTCCATCTGGACCAGCACGTACTGGTTGTAGTCTGGAGTGGGGCCGTAGCAGCAGGTTTGCGTCGTGCGCAGCAGGCAGAATACGTCGGTCTGGGAGCCTTTCTGGAGCGGGAGCATGAAGCCGATCATCACGACTTCGCGGCCGGTAAGTGCCTTGATCTCATCCCTCGGCGGTGTGTTCTCCTCGCGCTTATAGTCCCACTGCATCAGCGTCAGGAAACGCAGCAGTGTCTTGTCCTTCCCGGCAAAGGCGTTTTCGTCTATCCCAATGGTGCGATGGCCGCCTTCCGGCTTCTCGACGCGGACGACAGGAGTCTTGTCGGACTGCCCCTGCTTTTTCGCGGAATGTGTGCGCAGATACAGCTCGGCGTGGTTGCCGGCAACCGCCAGGGTGAAAAGCCCGAGGATGAGTCTCTTGATGGTGAACTTCCTCATTCGATTCCTGTGCTGCCTAGTGCTGATCGTCCTCATGTTCGTGCCGGTGCGACGGAGCGTAACCTTTCGGGTAGTGGACGACGATGGGCCGCACGGCGCCCCGGAACATCAGCCAGCCGTAGGCCTCGAATGGGGCGGAGCTTTTGAGCCAGTTCGCCGATCCGGCGAAATGCGAGCAGTCGCCGATCTTCTCGCCACCGAGCTCGAGCGGCTCGGGTTCCAGCTCGATCTTGCGGACCGAGCCGTCTTCGGCCCAGCTTCGCAGGATGATCGCCTTCTCGGGGACGCGCACCGATCGGCTGATTTCGTGCCCGCCGGCGAGCAGGAAGATCTCGATGCGCCCGTCGGTCACCAGCACTTCAACGTGGCCGGTCTCGCACGAGCCGATCTCGTTCAGGCAGCCGGAGTGAGGCGCCTTGTGCGCATGCTCGCCGCTGTGATCGTGCTCCTTCGCCACCGTGTGGTCAGCGTGTTCGCGATGCGAGACAAGCGCATTCAGCCCGAAGATTGCGACGAGAATGGCCAGGACTGCAATGATAAGATTCTTCGTCATTTGTCTTTCTCCGTCAGGCGAGGGGGACGAGGTTCTTGAGCACTCCAAGGCGATACGCCTGCACTGCCGGGAGGATTCCGGTGAGGATCCCCAGCACGAGCGCCCCCGGCAGCACGAACCATTCGGCGAGCGCGATGTATCCGGCCTCGAGCGCCACACCGGTCTCGACGCGGATGAAATAAGCTCCTATGCCGACGATCAGGTGGCCTAAAAGGCAGCCGAGCGCGGCCCCTACAATAGCTATAGACGCGGATTCGATCAGCATCAGCCCGAATACAGTCATCCGCGTCGCCCCCAGAGAACGCATCAACGCGATGTCGCGCCGGCGCTCGCGCAATGCCGATATCAGCGAAACAAACAGGAAAACCGTGCCCAGAACCGTCACCATAGCCGCGATGGCGAGCAGCACCCGATCGACCCAGCCGATGATGTTGAAGAGCTTCGGCAGCACTTCCTCGGGGCGGATGAGCTGGGCTTCGCTGGACTGATTGATGGCGAATTGGAGTCCCTGAACATCCGGGCTGATGGCCTTGCCGCCCAGAATGCGTTTCAGCTTGACGTAGGCCCCCGAGACCGTGCGATGCTCGGTGTCGGCAGCCATATCGGCGATGTTCTCGTGGCCGCCCAGCGTGTAGAAGCGTTCGAGCGGCATGTATATCGCGCGGTCGTGTGGCGTGCCGGTGGGTGCCATTATGCCGACAAAGCGAATGTGATCGTCGACGTGGGCCGGGCTGCCCGGCGCGACGCCGCAGACGGGATTGAACGACATCCCGATGCGGATGCCGAGCTCTTTCGCGGCGGCCCAGCCTGCAACTGCCTCGTCGCCGGTATCGAATGGTCGCCCGCGGCCGCCGTCACTACGCTTGAACGAAAACTTGCGGCCCAGCCGGTATTCGAAATCCGTCAGGAACCGCTTGTCTATCGCATTCACGCGAAAGCCGCCGAAAGTATGCCCCACACAGAAAGGGATCACCTCGACGACGGTCGGTTCGGCCTCCACCTGCTTCATGTACTTCCAACTGATCACGCCCGGCCTGGGCATCTCTTCGAGATGAAACAGCGATACGAGCGTGATCTGGAGCGGCGAGCCCTTAGGCGCGAGGATCGCATCTACGCCCATACCCACCTGCCTGAAGTTCCGGCTGGTCTGCTCGCGCAGCGAAAACACCGCCACAAGCAGCGCGATACCCATTGCGATACTGAACACTGCCAGACCGGTGGACAGCCAATGCTGCCGCAGGCTCTTGATTACGATGTTGTGCAACCTCACAGTGACCCTCCTGCTTTTGCGAAAGCCCGGTTCAGCTCGAGGAAGGGGACGCTCTGCTCGAATTGCTCGATGATGGCGGCCTCGTGGCTGACGATGATGAGGGTGCATCCGTGCTGCTTGCAGAGGTCCCGCAGGCGGTCGAGCACGTCTTGGGCGCGAGACGGGTCGAGCGAACCGGTCGGCTCGTCAGCCAGGATGAGTTCAGGCTTGTTTGCGAGCGACCGCGCCACCGCAACCCGCTGCTGCTGGCCGAAAGAAAGCTGCGAGGGGCGATGGTTCAACCGGTCGCCCAGCCCCAGTTCGCTCAGCAGAGCTGCTGCGAACCCGCGGTCGGGTCTCGTGCCCGAGAACGCCATACCCAGCAGAACGTTCTCGACGGCCGTGTAGCCTTCGAGCAGGTTGAAGCTCTGGAAAATGTAGCCGATATGCCGCGCGCGGAAGTGGTCGCGAGCTGCTTCGCCCATCGAGGATAGCTCATCCCCGCATATCGAGACGCGGCCCGACGTGGCGGGCAGCAGGCCCGATATCACGTGCAGCAGCGTGGACTTGCCGCTGCCGGACGCTCCGAAAAGCGCCACCTGTTCCCCACGGTGGACCGTCCACTCCGGCACATCAAGCACCTTCAGGCTCCCGGCAGCACCGGTGTAGACAACTTCCAGATTGCTGATCTCCACGATCATGTCGGTATTACTCCTGTAGGGATTCTACGCGAAGCCTGCGCAGATTCAACTCATTACCGTGGTTTACAGAGATGATGGGAGAATCTGCTTCGCTTCGCTGGTGCTGGTGTCCGGTTTTTCGGATCATGGCCCTCGATGTGTTGACTTTTCTGCGCGCAGGCTGTAAAATACCGCCAACGAAAAGTTTAGGTTCGTCCGGTGTCGGGGAATCTCCCGGCAGAGACCGGGACGTGTCCGGTATTGCTGACGGCAGGTATACGAGGTACACATTGGAAACCGACCGAATCGACTATATCTCACTGAAGCTGGATATGCACCAGCGCAGCGGCTTTGCGGGCATCGCAGGCCGCAGCCCGGCGATGCAGGAGACTCTTCGGCTGATCGGCAAGGTGACCGCTACCGACAGCACGGTTCTGGTCACCGGCGAACGCGGCTCGGGCAAGGAGCTCGTCGCAAGGGTCATTCATGAGAAGAGCTCGCGTGCGGATTTTCCGTTTGTCGTCGCCCACTGCGGGACGATCCCCTATGACCTGGTGGAGTCGGAGCTTTTCGGTCACATGCGGGGTGCCTTCACCAGCGCGTACGAGCGAAAGCAGGGGCTGTTTCAGATTGCAGATGGGGGGACGATCTTCCTGGATGAGATATGCGAACTGAGCCCGTTTCATCAGGTCAAGCTTCTGCGGGTCCTCGAGGCGGGGATGATGCGTCCCGTCGGCTCCGTCGAAGATGTGAAGGTTGACGTGCGCGCAATTGCCGCGAGCCATCGCGACCTCGCCGGAATGGTGAAGGACGGGTCGTTCCGCGAAGACCTCTTCTTCAGGGTGAACGTCTTTCCCATCCACGTGCCACCGCTTCGTGAGCGGCGTGAAGATCTTCCAGTGATTGTGAGCGAGCTTCTGGCGGGATCTTCGGCGGACGGCGGGCGAACTGCCGCGATAACGCCCGAGGCCTTGGAACTGCTGATGCAATACGAGTGGCCCGGCAACGTGCGCGAGTTGGAAAACGTGATCGAACGCGCGACAATCCTGTGCGGCAGCGATCCGGTCACGCCTGCCTCCCTGCCGCAGGCCGTGGCCGCCGGCAATGCAGCAGCGGGGCCGACGAGCATGTTCGATCAGCCATTCAGGGATGCCAGGGCCGAGTTCGAACGCCAGTACATACGGCGCTCGCTGCGCACCACCGGCGGAAACGTCACGCAGGCTGCCGCGCTCAGCGGTATGTCACGCGCGCACTTCTACGAATTGCTCAAGAAGCACAGCGTCACCCGAGAGGGATAGGCCCCGGCCTGTATCGCACGTTTTATTTGACGTTATCCTTCCCCGGGAGTATGACCCGACCTAATGGGGTATCTTATGTGCCGCGAATGCGCGCGTCAGCTTCCGGTACGCCCGGGAGAGGCCTCGTCTCTTCACTGCGGAGCAGCGCGAGCATATAGGCTGGGGCTTTAGCCCCAGTTAATGAGCGAAAGTCACCAAGCCGCCCTGGAGGGGCGAAGGAAATGAATATTTGCTATGCCCCTCCAGGGCACAACTATTATACTGTCTGAATCCTGGGGCTGAAGCCCCCAGGCTACATTCCTTGGCCGCTACGCGGCCGGGAATCAGCTTGCATGCGATTCGGGTTGAAAATATCCATTGTCTCTGGATCACGGTTGTCCAGCATACCCCACGATCTGGATACAGACTCGATCATGCCTTCCCCGGGCGCGCACTTGACACGGGCCCCGCGCGGGGGTATCGTTGGGGGTATCCTTATAGTTGACCATTGTTTACATTATCTCACATGGAGGTGACCCAATGGAACCCTTCGATAGTTATCCGAAAGGCGGAAGAAAACTCCTTGGGAAACCGAAGAACAACTCTAACTGCCGCCATGGATATGGGCTGGAACTGAGCAAGACAACCGGACAGACTTCCTGCGCTTACTGTGGCGTCAGCTTTACAGACGATTACTACCACTGGCTGCTGATGACAGTGGACCACGTTGTCCCCAGAATGGAAGCGAAGAGGCTTGGAATACCCGAAAAACGGTATGAAGACGTCACGAACCTGGCGTTGGCCTGCTGTGGATGCAACGGCTTTAACAACCAGTTCAAGATACCGGAGGGGAGGCAAAAACCAAAGACGTTGTCCGCATTCTATGACCTCAGAGACTGGGTGTTCGAAAAGCGCAAGTTCATCATCGAGCGACGGCGGATAAGAGAAAAACAGTACTTTAAGGATACGTGGCAGGAGTGAGAAGGGGGAAGAGGGTTCTTCCCTTCTGAGCAAGCGGCGATTGAAACCACTGCGGGGAATTCGCGAAAAAACACGGCCCGGACGTTGAACCCGAGCCGGCTACGGACTAAACTGCTGCGTTATCCGTCGTATTTGCGAACGGCGAGTGTTGCATTGTGGCCTCCGAAGCCGAGTGTGTTCGACAATGCAACGTTGATAGTCATGCGCTTGGGTTCGTTCGGCACGTAATAGAGGTCGCACTCCGGGTCGGGGTGATGGTAGTTTATCGTTGGGGGTGCGATGTCATTCTTGACGGCGAGGGCGCATAGGACGAGCTCGACGGCGCCGGTGGCGCCGAGCAAGTGGCCGAGCATCGACTTCGTGGAACTGCCGG
>JAUWKK010000178.1 GCA_030614245.1 Planctomycetota bacterium
CACCCGCGTTTCGCGCCACTAATAATGGGGCGCCGCGTTCCCCGGGGGGTTATTCATTCATTGCCCGGCTGAACGCCTGCCCCACAGATGTCCGCGGGAACCGTCAGTGAACAGTAATCAGTAATCAGTGAAGAATGACAATACTGGTCACTGGCCACTGATCACTGAATACTGAATACGGAGGATCGAGGGATGCGAAGGTCGAAGCCGATACTTATGCTACTGGTTTCTGCAACCGTCGGACTTGTTGCGACGGTCGCTGCGGCTAAGTACTTGAATAACAAAGCTGGCGGTCCGGCCGACAGGCCCAAGCCGACGAAGCAATTTGTCGTCGTCGCAAAGAACAAGATCGCTGAAGGGAAGGAGATTGTCGCGACGGACATCAAGAAGGAGGAGAAGCCCATCGGGGAACTGCCCGATGATGCAATAGAGAATACGGATCTCGTTGTAGGGCGAAAAGCTCTCGTCAAGATCGACAAGGATGACGTGATATCCGAGACAAAACTCGTGGCGGAAGAGGTCGTATATCGCGCGAGCCGTGGCATGCGGGAGTTCTCGCTCTATAGAGCGGTCGTGCCCGCCCGGCTCGAACCCGGTATGCATGTTGATGTCATCGCACTTGGTGTGGGTAAAGCCGATAAAGATGATCAAGGCGACAGCACTCCGGTGCATGGGATCATTTTAGAATATGTGAAAATACTCGAAGTGCCGCCGCCCGGCAACTCCGCGCGCAACGCGCTGAAAGCTACTCTCGAAGTTTCCGCAGAAGACGCCGTCAGGCTGGCCACTGCTGTCGAGGAAGGAACGGTTACTCTCATAATCAACCGTGAAACGAGCCGGCCCAAGCCCAGGAAGTGGGTACTTGTAGCCACGCAGCTCATACACCAGGGGAAACCGATCACGGAAAGCGACCTCACAGTAACGAGGATGCCGGTCGCCGGACTGCCTGAAGATGCTGTTGTGAAAAAGTCCGCGGTCGTCGGCCTCGAAGCCGCGGCTGCTGTCGAGAAGGGCGCCGTCATAGTGGCTGCGAACTTGCGCAAGCCTGTGGAAGTGAAGAAGGCCGACCCTCAGGAATTGCTCGCCAGGGCTAAGGCTCTCAAGGGGGCCGCCGCAGAGACCAAGTTGACGGAACTGATACAGCAGTTTCCGGATGACCCGGCTGCCGAAGAAGCGGAGAACATCCTGAAGAACATAGCTGACGAGAGGCTCCGCAAGGCCGCCACAGCCGAATTCGAGGTCGCATACAAGAAGATCGACGCGATGGTGACTTCGGGCGCGTTCGAGGAAGCCCAGCAGCGGATCGATCGGGCACTGGAGGCCTTTGACGGCCTGAAAACAGCCGATGGCAATGCTGTCGAACTGCTCGATGCCCTGCGTGAGCGGGCCGATGAGCGCGAAAAGAAAGCCGGCATGCTGTTCAACCAGTTCAGAAACCTCAAGATGAACCGCAGGGACGAGATTGCGGAGAAGTATAAGAAGCAGTTGGAAGCCTTCTGCCCGCAGAGCAAATATACGGAAATGGCAAGAAAAATGGTGCTGTAACGGTATCCGCCGGCCACCGGACGATAGGGCTGGCGTCCGCTCCGGGCGGACGGTCTCCCTCGATTGCACATCCGGGTTCACGCGCCGATGCGATGGCGCGGGAAGCCGGGCGTGTCGTTCTGGGCCACGTGCAGGCTGTGTAGATTGCCCCAGCCGGCAAGAGACTTCAGGCCTCAGACGTCAGGCTTCAGGAAGAAATCCCGAATGGCATCCCTGAAGTCTGAAGCCTGTAGCCTTGGGTCTGAGGTCGGTCGAAAACAGTGCCGTTGCGAGGCTTATGGTGAGCGCTTGCAGCATTGATTCCGACGCTGAAACACGTTCTTGCGGCTGTACCAGACACCATAGGTGCCGAAACTCATAGATACTGGCAGATGATGCTGCCGCAGAGATTTCACGGAGGAGAACTGCTTCCATGCTGGATGCCAACCGTGTAATGATCGTCGATCTGGGTGACGGGCTGGGCCGCAACATCCAGGAATCGATCGGGCTCGATCCTGAAAGCTGCAAATCCGCATCAGGTGAGGCCATAGAAGATGTGCTGGGCATGATCGAACGGACGAACCCGGCTATCACCTTCTTCGGCGTGTCGGACGCAGCAAGCCAAATGCTGCCGCTGATCGAGCGAGTGGCGTCGGTCTTCCCGAAGATGGGCGTGGTCGTCGCCGCGCCGAGCGATTCGCCGGAACTTATCCTCAATCTGCTGCGTGCGGGCGCCGACGAGTTCTTCACATTGCCCTGCACCCCCGACGCATTCAAGGGCGCACTCCAGCGGGTCTGTCGCAAGAAGGGCATACTGCGGGTACCTTCTGCCAGCAGCATGGGAAAGACAATAGCCACGTTCAGCGGAAAAGGCGGCTGCGGTACGACGATGATAGCCGCCAACCTGGCCTGCAATCTGTCCGGGCTCTCAGGCCAACCGGTCGCCGTAGTCGATTTCGACCTGCAGTTCGGCGATCTGGCGACGATGATGGACGTGCCGGCGGCGCACACTCTAGCCGATGCCGTCGGCGACGACGGAACACTCGATGAAGACCTGATTAACGAGATTGTAGTGGAACACCCCAGCGGTGTAGCCGTTATAGCCGCTCCGAACGACCCGGCCGATGGCGAGAGCATAACCGGCGAGCATGCCTCTACTATTCTCAAGAAGCTGCGGGGGAAGTACGGCTATGTGATCGTCGATACGAGTTGCGCGTTCAATGGGTGTTCGCTGTCGGTACTCGATGAGGCCGACGAGATCATCCTGGTGACGGACACCCTGGTGCCGTCGATTCGAGCGTCCGAGCGCAGCACGCGTGTGTTCGAGAAGCTCGACTACGACCAGGAGAGCATCCGCCTTGTTGTGAATCGGTTCAATCCGAAGGGCGAACTGAGCGTCGAGGATCTCGAAAAGGCGTTCAAACTGCCGATCTTCCACATTCTACCGAACGATTTCGATACTGCCATGGCAGCGATCGACGCGGGCGTTCCGGTGGCGGAGGTCGCGGAACGCTGCGAACTGGCCTCCTCGCTGCGCGTGCTGGCCGCCAAGTTTGTCGAAGGCGCCGAAGAGCAGGCCCCAGCCGCCGCGGGAGGAGTCATGGGCATGCTGACGCATCTGTTCAAGAAGTAGTGCCAACTTGCAAGATTGGCAGAAATGCAGTGAATACCAAGCAGTGAAGAATCATGATACTGACCACTGACCACTGATCACTGACCACTGGCCACTGATTTGTTATGTGAGGTAAGAGCGGAATGCTGTTATCGGACCGCCTGAAAGTATCCGGCAGACACGAGCCCGCCTCTGTGGCGGTCGAGGATGCCCCTGCACAGGACGGCCTGGCGAAGTTGAACCTCGAGCGCAAGACACCGCAGCACGATCCATATGAAGCGCTCAAGGGGCGCGTCCACACGAAGCTCCTCGACATACTCGACTTGAGCCAGATCGATACGGTCAGCCGGGAAGAACTCCTGGGCCAGGTCAGCGTTGCTATTGAGGACATTCTCTCGCTCGAAGGCGTCATCCTCAAGCGGGCCGAGCGCGACCGCCTCATCACGCAGATACTCGACGACATCCTCGGCTTCGGCCCGCTCGAACCGCTCCTGAAAGACGACACTGTCTCGGATATCCTCGTCAACGGCGCGAAACAGACATATGTCGAACGCCGAGGCAAACTGGAGCTGACCGACGTCGTCTTCAAGGACAACGCTCACTTGCTGCACATCATCGACCGGATCGTCTCGGGAGTAGGGCGTCGAATCGACGAGTCGTCCCCGATCTGCGACGCGCGCCTCCCCGACGGCTCGCGTGTGAACGCGATCATCCCGCCTTTAGCCATCGACGGGCCGTCTCTCTCGATCAGGAAGTTCGGCACGAAGAAGCTCACCATCGAGGACCTGGTGAGATTCGGCGCTCTCACCGAGGAAATGGTCAAGTTCCTGAAGGGTTGCGTCTTCGCCAGGCTGAACTGCATTATCTCGGGCGGAACCGGCTCGGGAAAGACGACCCTGTTGAACTGCCTCTCGAGCTTCATTCCCGCGGATGAACGCATCGTGACTATCGAGGACTCCGCCGAGCTCCAACTGATGCAGGAGCACGTGGTGAGGCTCGAAACACGTCCGCCGAACGTCGAAGGCGTCGGCGAGATCAATCAGCGCGAACTTGTGAGGAACTGTCTGCGCATGCGGCCCGACCGGATCATCGTCGGCGAGGTGCGGGCAGGCGAAGCGCTCGATATGCTTCAGGCAATGAACACGGGCCACGACGGTTCCGTAGCGACGCTCCACGCAAACAGCCCCCGGGACGCACTGGCGCGTCTCGAGACGATGATCGCAATGGCGGGCGTAGACCTGCCCCCCAAGGCGACCAGCACGCAGATCGCCTCGGCCGTCGATATCATCGTCCAGGCCAGCCGCCTCAGCGACGGATCGAGAAAGATAATCAACATTACCGAGGTGCTCGGAATGGAAGGCGAGATGATCACCATGCAGGATGTCTTCGTTTTCGAGAGGACGGGACTCGATGCCGACGGCAAGGTGATCGGCCAGATGAAGGCTACCGGCGTGCGTCCGAAGAGCGCCGACAAGATAAAGGCGGCAGGCTATGACCTGCCGGCCTCGCTTTTTGAAGGCCCTGATGGTTTCTGAGAGTTGAGCAGGTGAAAGTTGACAGGAGACAAGACGCGTCCGTTCTCTTGCGTCTACTGCTCCACTGTTCAACTGTCACCTTACGGACTGACGGAGGTCTCTAATGCAGATCGCGCTGCTGCTGATATTTGTGGCCGTGACAGGGCTGGCAGCCGCCATATTCATGATGCTGGCACCGGGCAAGGGCAACCTGCACGACCGGCGCGTGCGGCGCATGGTTGCGCGCTCCGTGGCCAAGGAAGTCGAAAACGACCAGCCAACAATCCTGTTGCGCAAGGATATCGTCGAGAAATCGTCGCGGTTCCGCAAGCAGCTCAACGACCTCTCCAGTGCCACGCAACTCGCCAAGTTGATCCAGCAGAGCGGCATGCAGATCGATCAGGGCTCGTTCATCATAGTCTGCGCCGGGATCGGCTGTGTGTTTGCCGTCATAGCGTGGCTCGTCAGCGGGACGATTCTCTTTGCGCCGGTGGGGTTCGCCCCGGGCGCAATGCTGCCGTACATCTACCTGTTGTGGAAACGCAAGAGGCGCATAAAGACAATGACAGAGCAGTTCCCCGACGCCCTCGAGATGCTCGTGAGCGCCCTGCGGGCGGGCCAGGCCTTCACAACCGCGCTGGGGACGGTTGCCACGGAGATGCCCGATCCGCTGGGACTCGAGTTCCAGGCGACCTTTGACGAACAGAACTTCGGCGTGGCGCTGCTGGATGCGCTCGAGCATCTGCGTGATCGCATCGACACGGTTGATATGGAGTTCTTCGTCACCGCCGTAAGCATCCAGCGAGAGACGGGCGGCAATCTGGCGGAGATTCTGTCGGGCCTGGGCACCACGATACGCCAGCGGCTGAAGCTGTTCGGCCACATTCGCTCGCTCACGGCCCAAGGGCGATACTCCGGCATGATCGTGGCCGCGATGCCCATCGGACTCGGCGGGATTCTCTACCTGCTGAACCCCGATTACGTAGGCCAGCTTCTCACCTCCACGACGGGGAACTACATGCTGGGGGGAGCTCTTCTCATGCAGACCTGCGGCTTTCTTATCATCCGAAAGATTGTGAATTTCAAGGTGTGATCTGATGCCTACTACCTTGCTCATATTGATCTTCGCTGCCGTTACCGGAACGTGCGCAGCCGTTTACATGCTGGCGGCCAACAAGGCCGGCGGAACCGAACGCCTGCGCCGAATGCGCGGCACCGATGCCCGCAGCCGCGAAGCGGCATATGCAGCGCCCGCCAAGAGTAGAACGTCGATCAAAGATATGTTAGCGAACAAACTCTTCGAGCCGGTCGGCAAGAGATTCTCGAAGTCGCGGGGTGATTTCAAGCTTCAGAAAGACCTTCAGACGGCCGGGTATCACGGCAGCCGCCCCGTGGCGGTCTTCTACGGGGCCAAGGGCTCGCTTGCAGTCGGCTTGCCGATCCTCTTCTGGGTGTACCGGTCGCTGCTGGACCTGCCAGTGCAGCAGTCGGTGCTGGTTGCCGTCGCGATGGGCGTGCTGGGCTCGAGGTTGCCCGGCTTCTGGCTCGCCCGCTGCATCAAGCGGCGCCAGGCCAAGCTGCGCATGGACCTGCCCGACTGCCTCGACCTGATGGTCGTCTCGGTG
>JAUWKK010000111.1 GCA_030614245.1 Planctomycetota bacterium
GATAAACACAGATAGGAAGTCTTAATTATCAGCGTTCATCTGCGTTCATCTGTGGTTGCCTTTCTTCTGAAACCGCTGATGAATACAGAGAAGAGCGAAACCGCAGATACACACAGATAAACACAGATAGGAATTCTTAATTATCAGCGTTCATCTGTGGTTGCCTTTCTTCTGAAACCGCTGATGAATACAGAGAAGAGTGAAACCGCGGATAAACACAGATAAACACAGATAGGAAGTCTTAATTATCAGCGTTCATCTGTGTTCATCTGTGGTTGCCTTTCTTGATGGATGGACCGAGCAGGGCCAACGGAAGACCGTTGATGGTGGCAGCCTCGGTTTTCTATTCGGCCACTTTGAATTGCCGTAAGCTCCTCACCCGGCTGCCACCGGCACCAAGTATCTCCGCTCTGATTTCATAGTCTCCCGGCTGTTTGGGAATGCTCAACTTCGATGAGACTTTCACTCTGTCCAGTGCTTGCACGGTTGCCTTAGCGGTCTTACTGTCGAGAATCTCTTTGCCTCTGACGATGGCAATCTCCACGGGGCCCGACCATTTGTCGGTTGTATCGTTTATGACCACCACCGGAATATCAATTTCTTCTGCGGGCTCGTACACGTCTTTGTATTTGGCGATGCATAAACCCACGGGCGCAAAGGCCGGCTTGACGTACTTCTCAAAGTTCGGCTCGAAGTTCAGAGTCTCGAGGTCCGTGAAGTTGTCGCTTGTGGTGCACTCGGGATGCGAGTGGCCGAGGCCGCAGAAATGCATCACGGCCGGGTACTTCCTGACACGATATATCTCGGTGAGTGCTGCAACCTTGCGGGCGTAGTACTCAAAACGCTCAGCATGAGGCATCTTGTTGTAGCCCTGCGTTACCTTTGCCGCACTCCCGTCGCGCCTCAGCCACAACCATCCGTACTCGTTCATGATGATGGGATTGCCCGTTTTCCCAATCGTGTATCTATCCGGGCGGGTGAGAGCGATCACAGGCCCTGAGACTGGATTGCCCTTCTGCCCAAGCGCATATCCGCCGAGAATTCTCACGGGCATTCGGGAGATCACTCCCCTCGGCACGCCAGTCTTTATTGCTTTGAAGCCGCGATAAGTATGTATCTCCAGCGGGTCTGTCGGTCTCTGTGGATTGCCCCAGCCGTTATCCCACGGGCGGTCTGAAAGGTCTATGTGGCGAACGACCGAAAGTGCCTGGCCCGTCTGCGGCACAGACCTCTCGGGGGTTTCATTCTGCGCATCCCAGATGATGATGCACGGATAGTTCCAGTGTTCCTGCAGCCAGGCTGTAAACTCGGCAATCAGCATGTCCTTGGTTGACGGATGCTTCCCGCGCATTGTCCAGATCGGATATTCATCCTGTATCAATATCCCTTCTTCATCAGCTATCCGATACCACATCCTGGGCGGCAAGCCGATGCAGTAACGGCAGATATTCCAGTTCATGCTCTTGAACTGGCGAATAAGCCTGCGCACCCAGGCCTCCTCCCACGGCTTGTTGCCTCTCGTCGGGTCTTCGGTGAAGCGCAGGAAGCACACATTAGTGCCAAGCAAAGCCAACGGCTTGCCATTGAGGATCGGAGCCTTTGTCGAAGCATCAAAATGAAACTCTCTCATTCCAAAACGCGTCTGGAGGCTGTCGCCCTTTGTCCCCGTGAAAAGCGTGTAAAGATTCGGGTTGTCGGGGCTCCAGAGCTTGCAGTCATTGATGAAAACATTGACGCCAACCTGAATAGAATGGCCCGGCGGGAAAACTTGTGGTTGCGTCTCGACGTCCGCGACAACAGTATCCTGCTTGTATGGCTTGACCTGAAACCGCACTGTCGATTTCAACGTTTGATCCAGCGGATTCCGTATCCATGCTACAACCCTTATGGATTGCCTCTCGATTCGAGGCACAACCTGCACCCGCACAATATAGGGTGCATTTGCGAGGATGAGTTCGACATCATCATAGATGCCCGGCAGATACCAGGACTTCTCGTAATCCCCGCCGTTGACGCTCTTGTTCAGCGTGCTATTCTGGCTGGCGCCGACACGTACGACTATCTCGTTTTCCTGTCCGTTGCCCTTGAGCAGTTTGGTGACATCGTAAATCCCGGGCGTGAAATTCATGATGTTTTCGCCCGCTTTTCGACCGTTCAGCCACACCACCGAGCCATACTTGGCCTTGCAGATCTTCAGGCGGGCAGACTGCGGCACGGCACCGTCTAAGGTGAACGTGCGCCGATACCAGAATGCCTCACGCGAGCCGCCTCGATCTGTCCGGCCCACACCCACGAACTTCGGCTCGGCCGTATCAAGCAATCCCGGAACTGCCGCCTTATGATCGAACTTCTCCGGCTTTGCGTTATTCGAGCCTTCAGCAAGCTGCCAGGTGCCGTTGAGCGAAATAACTTTGCGTTGTTGGGCTGAAGCCTCACACGTCAACGCGACGCAGACCAATGCTAATGCAATAAATAACAACGATTTCGTTCTTCTGCTTGACATGCCATTCCTCCGTTAAAAGAAGTAACCAGTTATCAGTAAGAAGTAACCAGTGAAGACCACTGACCACCGATTACTGATTACTAATCACTGATTACTGATTACCGATTTCGGTTACTCCAGGGAAGGCTTGACCAGCTTGCCCCGAGCCTGGGCGGCCGCGTTCTCGTAGGCGCCGAGAAACTCCGAGTTGCTGTCGAGCCATAGCGTGATGCGGTGGAAGTCCTCCGGCGAGAGCTTCACACCATAGTGGCTCTCGTCGAGATACTTGAAAAGAGGTGCAGCCCGGGCGCCGAACTTGCCGGCGATGGTTCGGCTGCCGCCGTGGACGCCCGTCCTGATCGAGCCGTTCGTCACGTGGAAGTAGAATCCGTACTTGCCTGCGAGGTTCCTGTATGAGCGGGTGAAGCCGCCTGCGACGGCTCCGGACAGGTCGAGAGCCTTTTTCTCCTGGTGGCACTTCACGCAACTGCGGTCGAGCGCGGGCTGGACGAGCCGCGGGTAGTTGAACGGGTTCGAGCCGTCCACGTCGGCCTGGATACTCGACGGCGCGCGAAGCATTGCCAGCGGGAGCTTGCGCGAGGGGCTTGATGACGAGCGCTTTCGCTCGTGGCAGCCCTGGCACACCAGGCGTTCACCCGGATGGACGTAAGTGACCGAACGCATCGACTGCACGGCCATCCCCCGCTCGCCAAGCGCCTGGAAATAGATCGCCTTGCCGACGGGCGCCTCGAAGTAAACGCTGCCGTCCGGCTCCACGGGAGCGGTTCCCAGGACGGCCCGTGCGTTGGTTTGGTTGGCCACGCCTATGCGGGGCCGGTTGGGCGGCGCAGTCGACTTGGGCAAGAGCTGGATGATGCGCAATGCCGTGATCTTCGTGCCCTTCGGCCACTTGAAATCCCCGTCGTAGACGTTCATCACGGCGACAGTGGCCGGCCGATCTCCACCCAAAGCTGTCTTCGCCGCGACCGTCTGCGTCGTATTCTCGGGGACGACCGGCGGCTTCGGGCGCGGACGAAGCGGGATCGGGCTGATGCACGAGATCGACGGATCGCGATAGATCAACTCCTTGTTGCCGTAGCGATCGATCCAGTATATGCCACGGTTTCTGGCTTTTGGATCGTAGACGCAGAGGTAATCGTCCTCGCTCAGCGGCCAGGGTGTGCCGTAGATCATGTGCCGGCGAATAGGCGCTTCGGCCTCGGGGAAGCGGACTTCGGGGGTAAGCCGCTCGATCTGCGACATTGCGTTGTCGTCGGCGGGCCGAAGGTCGATGAGTATAAGCGACCCGAAGGCGTTCCCGTGGTGTGCGCCGGTTACGGCCACGTATTTGTGCGAGCCTGGGATGGCGCGGATGCTCATCTCCATCCACGGCCGCTTGTTGCGCTGAAGGGGGTAGTTGCCGTGGAAGGAGCGCGGGTCGCGGCCATCGGGATAGCAGAGCCAGATGTGATGGGCGACGTTCGTGTCGCGGTCCACGTAGTCCCACCGCGAGTAGACTATCATGCCGTCGTTGTTCACGCTCGGGTGCCACTCGTGGGTCTCGTGGTAGCTCAGGCAGATAATATCGCTGCCGTCGGGCTCCATCGAGAACATCGTGTATACCGGACAATGGCGGCCACAGCGGAGATAGCCGCCGCGCCGCTCCGAGATGAACACGATGCGGCCGTTCGGAAGGAAACACGGGTCGAAGTCGTCCGATGGGCCGTCGGTCAACTGCACGAGGCCGGAACCGTCGGCATTCACCTTGAAGATATGGTAGCTGATCGTCAGTCCCCATGTGTACGTCTTCTTAGCCTTGCATTGGGTGTAGGCGAACAGAACGGTCTTGCCGTCGTACGACAGTTCGGGCGAGAGGACCGCTCCGGAGTCCAGCTTGCTGCCCTTCAAGCGGCCCTTCTCGACGACGGAGTTCTTCAGAAGATTGGTCAGTTTCGGCTTCGGCCCGAACGGATCGGACAGGACGAACAGCCCGCCGCCAAGGCGGGCGTTGCAGCCGTAGTACTGGTCGCACATGTGGAACACGCCGCCCGGATCGTGCCGTTTCGCGAACATTAGCTTGTCGAAGTCCAGCAGCGGATTGCAGAACGCGATCTTTCGGACCAACCGGCGGGATTCGAGATAGAGCTCCCGGCGCGCGCCCTGGGGTGCATCGCCGGCTTGCTCGAACTTGGCCAGGCGCTCCTCGAACTTAACCAGTTCAGCCGTCAGCCGGTTCAGACGACGGGTGTTTGCATCGGGACGTATCCGTTCCGCGAGTTTCTTGCCCCGTTCGACCACGTCGCGGGTCTGCTCGAACGAGAAGTCGGCGCCTCTTGATATCCAGTCAGCTTCGATAAGGGTTCGCATTTGGCGGCCGACATCGACCGCTGCCGAGGGCTTTGCCTGGTCCGCGGCGAGTGCACAGCTTCCCAGGACACCCCGCAGACATGCGTGTAGTGCCATCATGATGCAACGTGTCTTCACGACCCGAATCTCCTCTATTCGTCGCAGATTCTTCTCTCGCTTCGTCCTGTACTCGCGCGGCAGCCAGTGCTCCGACTCCGATTCTTATGATACTCGCAGCCTGCTACCGAATGCAAGCATTCTCTATCCAGACCACCCTATCTGTGTTTATCAGCGTTAATCCGTGGTTCCATTCTGATCTCAGCCCAAACGGCGCAGAGGTTCAAACCGCACATGAACGCAGATAATGAGAAGATGGCCCATCCCGGCTACCAGACCACCACCCGCCGCCGCAGTTTTCTCTTGCGCAGCCGACCAATGGCGTTTATCATATCCATACAACAGTTACCGTTCAGCCAAAAGGAGAAACAAAATGACGGGAACACACATCGTTGCTCCATGCCTGGCCCTGTTGATGGCGTCTTCAATGCTAACCACGGCCCTGCCGGCGGATGACAAAGGCGCCCCCGACAAGATTGCTCCGATTAAGGCTCCGTTCGATATGCCGCAGCTCAAGCGGCCAACCTTCCCGGACCGGACCGTCAGCATTCTGAAGCACGGTGCGGCAGGTGACGGAAAGACATTGAACACGAAGGCCTTTATCGATGCAATCGCCGCCTGCGCCGCCGCCGGTGGCGGACGAGTGCTCGTGCCGGCAGGAAAGTGGCTCACCGGGCCGATCCATCTCAAGAGCAACATCAACCTGCACATTGCCGAGGGCGCTGAGGTGCTCTTCAGCACGAACTTCGACCACTACCTGCCGAAGGTCCTCGTGAAAAGAGGCATCGTCGACAGTTATGGCCTTTCCCCGCTGATCTATGCCAGAGATTGCACGAATATCGCGATCACCGGCTCGGGCAAGCTCAATGGGCAGGGAAAGCCGTGGTGGCACAGGCAGTACCCCAACCGCCCCTGCCTCGTCGCCCCGATAAACTGCCGCAACGTCCTGATGGAATCCTTCACAATCACCAGCGGCCCCGGCTGGACTATCCACCCGATATATTGCGAGAACGTCATTGTCCGCAAGGTGAAAGTGCTCACCGAAGGGCCTAACGGCGACGGCATCAACCCGGAGTCGTGCAAGAACGTCCTCATCGAGCATTGCTACATGTCCACCGGCGACGCCTGCATCGCCATCAAGTCTGGAAAAGACGAGGACGGCAGGCACGTGGGCAAGCCGTGCGAGAACCTTGTGATCCGCCACTGCCGAACCAAACGGGGCCACGGCGGAGTAGTGTTCGGCAGCGAGATGTCCGGCGACGTGCGGAACGTGTTTGTCCGCGATTGTCAGTTTGAAGGCACGGATTGCGGCATCCGAATGAAGTCCAGGCGCGGCCGCGGCGGGGTGGTGGAGAACATCTGGGTCCAGGACGTCAACATACCCACCATCAGACCCGAAGCCTTCCGCATGAACATGCTCTACGGGCACGGCGAGAGCGCAACCGGCCTGCCGCCGCTCTTCCGCAACATCCACTTAAAGAACATCACCTGCGCGGCTGCTCCTCGAGCCGTAAGACTGGTCGGCCTGCCGGAGAAGCCCATCGAGAACATCACAATGGAGAATATAACGATCTCTTCCGACAGGGGCATGAGCTGCAGTAACGTCAAGGGCCTGAAGCTGATTAACGTCAACATCACCCCCAAGCGGGGGCCGGTCTTATGGCTCAAGGATACCCGGTCCGTAACCATCCAGAAGGCAACCTGCCCGAAGGGTACCGGCACGTTTCTTCAGCTTGAAGGGAAGAAGACGAAGAATATTCGCCTGCTGGAGACGGACCTGTCTAACGCGAAGAACGGCATCAAGTTAGGCAAAGGCGTGCCGCCCGACGCGGTGTCGAAATAGCGTCAGGCCATGCCACAGGCGGGCAACGCTCCAGCTTGGCGTGGAGCCGCACTTGGCACGCGACCATTAAGCCTACCTGCAACCAAGGATGATCGTAACCCAGAGCAGACCCGGAGGCTTGTTCTCGTGCGTGTTCAGCACGGGACCGATGCCTATCTCGCGGAACCTGGGATCGAGGCAGGACTTCATCTTGAGCACGTCTTCGAGCTTGCCCGCCCCGATGACCCCGTACTGTATCGCCCGATAACGCCGCTTGTCCGCCTGCGTCATGCTCACCGTGGCCGCGGGTAGCATCCTGCCGGCTTCGTTTATTCTGTCGCTGTGTTCGACGGCGGATTTCGCCAGCGATTCCCGCAGAATCAGCGGCGGCACGTTCTGTTCCTGCCGCTTGCTGTTGATCAGTTCGAGCATGGCCTGCGGGGCCGTTTCGGGGTCCATCTCCTCGATTCGCAGGATGAAGTTCTGCGTGATGACGAGCTGTCCCCTTGCGTTCTCGACGATGCCGATGCCGGTATGGGTGAACTCCGGATTCAGGATGTTCTGCCGATGCGGGGGGCTGTTCATCAGGCCTTGTTCGGCTTTGACAATGTCGTTGCGCGTGACGAGGTTCTCGGCGCTGCCGAGCGCGGGAAGGCGTGCCTTGCTGATGCGATCCGCCGGCCCGCCCGTGCGAGGCGATTTATGGCCGAAGAAGTCATGCTTCACCATGTCGAGGCTGTGAGCTCGTGCGACGTCGGCAACGTCGAAGCTGTATTCGAGCATCGGGATGTCACGCTCGGCGCGATCGACATTAACCAGCACCGCCATCATGACTTCGAGCTGGCGGAGTTCCTCTTGCGAGCGGCCCGCCTGCACATGCACTACGGGCAGCAGCGCGAGAGCGGTCATCATCGCCAGGCATCGGCTCGTTCGGTTTGTATTGAACTCGTTCATAATCCCATTTTACGGCAGGACGTGCGCACAGGCAAGCGGATATTGGCGATTCATCCGCAAAGCCGACGTTTTCACGTCATTCTGAGCGAAGCGAAGAATCTTTAGCATGTGGTGCAGCCTTGCCAGGCTGCAAATGCATGAATTGGCAGGCTAAAAGCCTGCCCCACGTTATGAAAGTTCCTTCGCCCCTCCAGGGCCCCTCGTTTTTTTCCGCTCGTCAACTGGGGCTCGACGCCCCAGGCTATATGCCCCCCGGCTCGCGCTGCGCGCCCGCGGACCGGCGCCCCCCCCGGCGGGGGCGGGCCGGCGGCCGGGGGGGTCGGGGCCGGCC
>JAUWKK010000127.1 GCA_030614245.1 Planctomycetota bacterium
GAGCTCATTTACGCATCGTGGCTCGAGAAGCGCCGCAGCGAGACGTCCATCGGGAAGTCCTGGCTCGTCGCGTGCGCGGTCGCTTTGCTCGCCGGCCCGTGGGCCGTGCTCGGTGCCCTCTGGGGGCAGGGGCAGACGGCGTCCAGCATCCTGATGATTGTCGTCTTCGCCCCGGTCGTCGAGGAGACGATGAAAATGTCCGCCGCGCTCTACGTCGTCGAGAAGAAGCCGTTCCTCTTCCGCAGCATCGGCCAGATCGCACTGTGTTCGGTGATGAGCGGGCTGGTATTCGCGACGCTCGAGAACATCGTCTACCTGAACGTATACATCTCCGATCCATCGCCCGGGCAGGCCGCGTGGCGTTGGACGGTCTGCACGGCGATGCACACGTTCTGCTCGCTGATCGCCGGCCTCGGAGTGATGCGCATCTGGGGAGACCTCTGGCGGCGCAAGGCGCGCCCGCGCCTGGCGCTCATCTTCCCCTTCGCCGTGGCTGCCATGCTGGTCCACGGCGGCTACAACGCCTTCGCAGTGCTGCTGGCGGGCGTTGGAGTGAAGTTCTGAAGGGGCGTAATAAGACAATCCTTACCCACGGCGTTGCCGTGGGCTATCTTACTTCGCTCCGTTGGGGCCGAATACCAGCTACTGCTTACTGGTTACTGCTTACTTCTCCCTGACCTTCTTGATGATCGCGTTCATTTCGTCGACTGCGACGTTGCATTCGATGGCCCGTCTGGCCGGAGGGACGGCCTGTTCGGGCTTCGCGCCGGATGCACGAAGGCGGGCAAGTTCGGCGCACGCTTCGCCGTCGGTTGTACCGAGCTTGAAGGCGGCGGCCAGTTCCCTGGCGGCGTCGGGCTTGCGGTCGAGCTTGACGAGCGCGCGGCCCAGCTTGGCGTGGACGACGGATTCGGACGGAATGATGTGGATCAGATGTCGCGCGATGCGCTCGGCGTCGGCCCAGCGGTTCTCCTCGAAATAGATTTCGAGGAGCTTCTTCCCCGGCTCGGCGTCGTGCGGATCGATCTTGATCCAGCGCTCGAGCGCGGCCTCGCGCTCCTTCGGCTTGCCGAGCTTGCCGTAGATATCCGCCAGCATCCCGTATGTGTCGGCGGCAGCGGGATATATCTCGAGTGCCCGTTCGAGGGCCTCCGCGGCGCCGGATGCGTTATTCGCTTCGTTGCGAAGCCTGCCCAGCAGGAACCACGCGGATGCGTTGCGGGGATCGTCGGCAATGGCCTGGTCCAGCAGCTTGGTGGCGACTTCGGTATCGTCTTTATCTTCGAGCTGCCGGGCCGTGGCAATGATGACTCTGGCCCAGGCGGACTTGGGATCGAGCTTCAGCGCTCGCTCGGCGGTCTTGCGGGCCTCGTCGAGCTTGCCCGCAGCAATCTGCCAGTGGCCCAGGTCGCACAGCACGGCCGCGTCGGCGGGCTTCTTGCGGACGCGCTCGCGGAGGGTTCCCTCATCGTCAGGCAGGAACACAGGACGGATTCTGAGCTCCGCTGCAATAGCCTTGAATCGCTTGAGATAGGCCTGTTCGAAGGCTCCGAGTGATTGCCCGGTCGCCTTTCTGACTGCGACGTTCAGCGGCGCGCCGTCACGGGCTATATCGAGCATCTTCAGGATGGCCTGCTCGCCGTGCTTCTCGCGGATGTAATCGATGACCATCTCGGACTGACAGTAGGCCAACTGGCGTTCGATCGGCGACTTCGGCCTGACGAACGCGCGGGTGAGCTCGGCCAGCGGGATGAACGTATCGAGGCGATCCGCCCGGGCGATCAACTGGTTCCACTCGTGCCGGCGCGGCGACTGCTCCTGGCTGACCGCACAGCCCTCGGTGAACCAGTGCCAGCAGCGCATCCGCGTGTACTGCAGGTTGACTGCGTGGGTGTATTCGTGTGCAAGAATGATGCGCCAGTTAAGCTCGCCGGGCTTCACTTTCGGCGAACTCATCACTATCACCTTGCCGAGGAATGCACCGATCAGCCCGATATGCGGCAGGCCTGCGACGCGCGCGCCAAGCCAGCGCTGCGAAGGAAATATCTCGATGTGCACGGGTTCCGGCGGATGAAACTTGTATCGCCCGCCGACTTCTTCGCGGATTTTCGCCATCTCGGCGAGGACGTATTCGGCGAGCACCGGATCGTTCTTATCGTCGAGTCTCAGCACGAACCCGTCGGACGTGTGTGTCGCATACTCCTTCATCTTGTCGCACAGTTCGAGTGTGTTGTAGACCCGAACATTGAACCGATTGAGCCTGAAGGCCTTCTCGAGCAGTTCCTGTGCGGTCTTGTATCGAGCGTTGCGCAGGTGGATCATGCCGAGTCCGGCAAGCGCGACATCGGATTTCGGATTGATCGCGAGCGCTTTCTGGTACAGCCGCTCGGCGTCGTCTTTGCGCCGCTTGAAGCTGCACGCCTGTGCAGCCAGTTCGTAAACATCGCAGTATCGGGGATTTACAGCAAGGATGTCCATGCATTCCCGCTCGAATTTCTCCGTCTTATTCTCGAGGAAGTAAACGGCTGCAAGGTGCGCCCGGGCACCGAGGTGATTGGGATTGATCTTCAGTGCGGCCTGAAGGTTGCCGTGAGCCTGCTCGTATCGCTCGGAGACAAGGTCGATGACGGCGAGCAGTTCGTATGCATCGACGAGCGATGGGTTGACCTTCAGGGCCGCGCGGCATTCCTGCTCGGCTTCGGCGTATCGGCTGTTGTAGAAGTAGCACGCGGCGCATCCGAGGTGGACGCCGGGCGAGTTCCCGTTGATCTTGAGCGCCGCGCGATATTCGCGCCACGCATCGCCCACCTGTTGCTTCGCAAAGAAAAGATCGCCGGCAGAGATGAACGCCTCGACGAACGTCTTGTCGGCCTTCTGAACTTCTGCAAAGAGCCTGAGCGCGTCGTGGGGAAGGTTGAGGCACTCCAGTGCCTGTCCTGCGAGCCATTTGTCGCGCGGTCGGGTGATCTTGTCCTCGAAGAGCAAGTCCTCGATCGGCTCCAACACCTTGTCGCGCTCGGTTTCGCGTCCGAAAGCGTGTTCGAGCAGGCCGAGCCTGACGCGCGCCTCGATGGAATCGGGGGCAGCCTCGAGCGCCGCTTCGAGGGTCTTGCGCTGCTGGGCGTATCCGCCCCGGGCCGCCATGACTTCGGCACGGGCGCACAGTATCGCCGCATTGCCGGGCAGCTTTGCGGCGGCGGCGCCGGCAGCCTTCGCGGCCTCGTCGTGTTCGCCGGTCTCAAGCAGCGTGCGGATCAGCCCGACGTGGGCTTCGGCGGCGCTCGGCTTCTGAGCGATCAGTGCTTTGAAGGCATCGCGGGCTGCCTTGTAGTCGCCCCTCCGCAGGCTCGTGGCAGCCGTGGTGATATCCGCTTTCTCACCGGCCGCTGCGGTTCCGGCACAAATTACGGTCATCATCATCGTCAGTCGAACGAGATGGATCATCGTGTGCTCCCGTCGGCAGTTCGTCCCCTCCATAGGCGGGCGGGTCGGGTCAAGTGCTCGAACGTTGTCTCCAACCTTTGCCGCCGCAAGCTTTTACGCATACGCCGCAGACGTGCTGGCCGATGCCCTGGATTTTGCTGTGCATGCAAAGCCTGGCATAGCAGGCGTCGAGGTCGAATTCTTCGTGCGTCTCGTGAATGGCGTTCACCGGGCACGCATCGATGCATTGGCGGCAGGCTTCGCAATCCTGCTCGATCGGCTTGCCGGGTTCGAGCGGCGCATCGGTCAGGATTGAAGCATAACGCATTCTTGAGCCGAACATCGGATGCACGAGCAGGTTTTGGCGTCCGATCCAGCCGATGCCCGCCGCGCGGCCGAGCAGTTTGTGAGAGATGTGGCCCTTCATCGGATGCCGAGTGATGATTTGCGACGCCGCCACGGGCAGTGCCTCGTAACCGTTATTCTGCAAGAGCGTTGCGGCGGCGAATGCAGCTCGATCGAGGGCGAAATTCGCCTGCCTGTACATGTGGAAGTAGAGCGGTGTCGGGCGGTCGTCAATATCGTCCAGCACGGCATCGAGCAGTCGCAGGCCGAGCACAACGGCCCGGGGGAACGCGCGGGGCAGACTGTCGAACAGACCGGGGACGTGGCGGGCCAGCGCCTCGGTATCGGCCACGCCGAGGGCCGCAATGTCATGCTCCTCGGCCAGCCGCATCAGGTTAGCCATCAGATCGTTGGTGGGCGTCATCTCAGCAAACTAACTCTAAAGTGTTATCCTGGTTGAGTTGCAGGTGCAGGAGCAATGTGGCTCGTCGTCCTCGAATGGTTCATCTCAGCGATCAGGATGGCCCTCGCACGAGACGCGATCACTGACTGCCGAAGAGGCGTCCGCCTGCGGGATCATGCCGGTTATCGAGACGATGCGCGGCCTTGCTTGCGGCCGGCTCAACATCAGCCGATCTGCGATGAACCCGCCGCCGAGCGCGAGTGTGAGGCCCAACAGGCCGGTTCCGGCCGCGACCAGTTCGTCCTCGAACCACTTCATTCCTATTATCACTCCGGCCAGCAGGCCCAGCAGCGGCAGCACAAAAAGCAGCAGCGACCCGGCCCAGGCCGAGGGAGTCGTATCGGAGACGAGAACCGTGTGACCGATCTCGAGTTCCGGCAAAGCGTCGACTTCCAGCAGCATTGAAGTGATTCCCGAACTGCTATCGTCGCTGTGGACGTGGCACAGGCCGCAGGCCTTGCAGTCTTCGCTCTGCGCGAATCTGACTGTCGCCTTGCCGCCGGTAATGGCGATGACGGTGCCTTTTTCGGGTTTCGCTGGCCTCATCAGGTGAAGTGTACCACGAGGTCGATTAAGGTGCAATGAAAAAAAGCTGCCCGCCGCAGACCGGCGCAACGTGAGATGTTGCGATTGTGGCGTGGAGATGCGGCCAAATCCTGCATTGCGCCGCACAGCATACCATACGCCACCCCTGAAGCAGCGCGGGACACCATAGCACAATGTGTATTTTGGAAATACTTCTATATATCGCAGGCGTCAATAAACTGGCCGCAGATAATGCCGAGACTGTAATCGAGGCCCGTCTGGCAGCTCGTGCACCGGCGAACTCCCGGGCCGCATGACAGCCCGCTCTTTGATCCGCTTTCCAGGACGTTCACTCAGCAACACGCTCTCTATGCGGTAGTGCCTGCGCACCGGGAGGCGCGTGGGACTTTGTTGCTGGGTTCTGACAGCAGGAGCCCATGCATGGACGCACATGCGCTCATGGAAATGGTGGGGGAGACCGTGGATGCGACCTCTTACCACGAGTTGAACTGGCAAGGAAGCCTCGAAGACTACCTTCGGATTGCCACCGAGCGGCCGGAGGTCGTTCGTAATGCATACCAACGAATATACGACATGATCCTCGCCTATGGCGTGGAAGAGGCTGATGCTCACAAGGGCGGCGTGCTTCGTTACAAGTTCTTCAATGATCCCTCCGGCGGCGGCCGCGACGCGATCTTCGGATTGGATCGGCCGCTGATGCGGCTGATGCATCATCTCAAGTCCGCCGCTCACAGTTATGGCAGCGAACGCCGTGTCCTGCTGCTGCACGGGCCGGTCGGATCGAGCAAGAGCACCATCGTCCGCCTGCTCAAGAAGGGCCTGGAAGATTACAGCCGCACTGAGGAAGGTGCGCTCTATGCTTTCGAATGGGAGCTCCCCGCCTGTCCGCCTGGGCGGGACGGAACATACGAGCAGTGCCCGGTGCACGAAGAGCCGCTGCACCTGATCCCCGCAGATGCCCGTGAGCGCGTCCTCGACGAGATCAACTCCGGCCGCGCCGGGGCCGATCGGGTCGGCGTCGCAGGCGATCTTTGCCCGTTCTGCCGCCAGGTCTACCGCGAGTACCTCGCGCGGTACAACGGCGACTGGAACAGCGTTGTCAAACACGTCCGGGTCAGGCGTTTTTTTGTCTCGGAGAAGGACCGAGTGGGGATCGGCACGTTCCAGCCGAAGGACGAAAAGAACCAGGATTCGACGGAACTGACCGGCGACATCAACTATCGCAAGATAGCGCAGTATGGCTCGGATTCCGACCCGCGGGCGTTCAATTTCGACGGCGAGTTCAACATAGCGAATCGCGGCCTGATCGAGTTCGTCGAAGTGCTGAAACTCGAAGTCGCCTTTCTCTACGACCTGCTGGGCGCATCGCAGGAACGGAAGATCAAGCCGAAGAAGTTTGCACAGACCGACATCGACGAGGTGATAATCGGTCACACCAACGAGCCCGAATACCGGAAGCTCCAGAGCAACGAGATGATGGAGGCCTTCCGGGACCGTACCGTCAAGATCGACATCCCCTACAATACGAGGCTCGACGACGAGATCAGG
The DNA here is from genome assembly GCA_030614245.1 of Planctomycetota bacterium. GTDB lineage: Bacteria > Planctomycetota > PUPC01 > JABMSA01 > JAUWKK01 > JAUWKK01. The sequence goes on from JAUWKK010000127.1 coordinate 6,326, forward strand.
ATATATCAGAAGGACTATAACTCGGACCGGGTGCAGGGGGTGCACATGGCTCCGCACTGCATCGAGATGGCGGCGATGTGGGCCGTGCTCACACGCTTGCAGCAGCCGAAAAAGGCCAACCTCTCTCTGCTGCAAAAGTTGAAACTCTACAATGGCAGATCGATACCCGGCTTCACCGAAGACAGCATCCGCGAGCTGCGCGATGAAGCGCCGAGGGAGGGTATGGAAGGCATCTCGCCGAGGTACATCCAGGACAAGATATCGAGCGCCCTCGTCAGCAACGACAGCGACTCGTGCGTCAATCCATTCATGATCCTCAACGAACTGGAGGACGGCCTCGCGCATCACGCGCTGATCACCACCGACGACGAACGCAGGCACTGCGCCCAACTGATCGCCGTCGTGCGGCAGGAATACGAGGAGATCGCCAAGAACGACGTCCAGCGTGCCGTCAGCGCCGATGAGGACAGCGTCGCGCGCCTGTGCTCGAACTACGTTGACAATATCAAAGCATGCACGCAGAGCGAGAAGGTGAGGAACAAGTATACAGGCCGGGACGATGAGCCCGACGAGCACCTGATGCGCTCCATCGAAGAAAAGATCGACATCCCCGAGAGCCGGAAGGACGACTTCCGCCGAGAGATCATGAACTACATCGGAGCGCTCGCAGTCGAAGGCCGGCAGTTCGATTTCCGGTCGAACGAAAGGCTCCACAGAGCACTCGAAATGAAACTCTTCGACGATCAGAAGGATTCGATCAAGCTCACCAGCCTCGTCTCGCCCATCGTCGACAGACAGACGCAGGAGACGATTGATGTCGTCAAGTCGCGCCTGATCGGCAACTATGGCTATTGCGACGCATGTGCGGCCGACGTTCTCGATTTTGTGGCGAGCATCTTTGCACGGGGGGACGTCCGCGAAAGCGCTGTTACGGTAGAGAAGGGTGGCACGTTCAAGCAGAGCTTGGACGTGGAGCACGCCTGCCCGCCTGTGGCGGGGCCAACCGAAGACGGTTGACCGTGGAACCCTTCGGCAGTAAGCAGTAAGCAGTAAACAGTAAGCAGTGAAGGATGATGATACTGGCGAGTATGACCCTAGCTAATTGGGGTATCTTATGCGCCGCAAATGTGCGCGTCAGCGTTCGGTACGCCCGGGAGATGCGCCGTCTCTTCGCTGCGGAGCAGCGGGGGCATATAGGCTGGGGCTTCAGCCCCAGTTGGGGAGCGGAAAA
>JAUWKK010000314.1 GCA_030614245.1 Planctomycetota bacterium
ACTGCCGGCTTTGCCTTTGCGATTACATCGGCGAAAGACTCGGGCCGCGGCTCGCCCGCCCGTGCCTGCACCATCATCCCAAGAATAACAACGACCGACGCGGCCAGAGCCATCCTGCGGTTGTTTGCCATAGTATCATTCCCTTCGTCCGGTAAAGACGACCATCGTAAGCGATTATTCAACTTTTCAGGCCCGAACGTGTGGGCTGGCGTTTCTGTTACGGCTTTTCCAGCCGCTGGAGGGCCTCCCGGGCGTCAGCCACGCTGATCCCGTCAATAGCGACGCGTTTCCGGCGGCTGCTCGTCCCGCCGATGATCTCGATTGACGATCTCGAGACGCCGAACGCCTTCGCCAGCAGTTTGATGACGGCGGCATTTGCCTTGCCGGCGACGGGCGGCGCGGTGACGGCGACTTTCAGCGCACCATCGTGCTCGCCCCCGATCTCATCGCGCGATGCTCGCGGCTTCACGTGCAGCATCAAGACCACACCGGTTACCGTCGGGTTTATGGCGATCACGTAAGCCCCTGAAGGTCACTGTGCTCCGAGCTCTCTCGAGCGCAGAGCGGCGGCGCGGACGGCATCCGCGATGATCCGGCGCGTCCCGGCTGCGTCGAGCGATTCGATGGCAGCCTGCGTGGTGCCGCCGGGCGAGGTCACGTCCTTGCGCAGTTCGGCCGCGCTTCGACCGGAGGCCGCGAGCAGCTCGGCCGCGCCGACGAACGTCTGCCTGGCCAATTCGGCTGCCTGCTCCGGCGGCAGGCCCTCCTTAATGCCGCCCTCGATGATGGCCTCGACCAGATAGAAGAAGTATGCCGGGCCGGAGCCGGAGACCGCCGTTACGGCGTCGATCTGCGGCTCGTCGACGACGATAACCGTCGCGGCCGACTCGAATATCTCGCGGGCGAGTGCCAGGTCCTCGTCGCGGGCGTGGCTGCCCTTGCAGAGCGCAGCGGCGCCATTGCCCACCAGCATGGGCGTGTTGGGCATAGTGCGAATCACGCGGCAGCCGTCCGGCAGGAACCGCTCGATCCGCGACGTCGGCACGCCGGCGAGAATGCTGATGACCAGGTGCCGGGGCGTGAAGCCCGAGCCGATCTCTTCCAGCAGCGCATCGGCATGCTGCGGCTTGACGGCGAGCACGACGATGTCGCAGGCTTCGAGGATCGCGGCGTTGTTATCGGCAGTTCGTGCGCCTACGGTGCCTGCGAATGCCTCTCGGGCCTCGGCGAGCTTGTCGCTGCCCATAATCTGGTCGGGCGTGAAGACCCCGGCCTCGACCAGCCCCGAGGCCAGCGCCGTGGCCATCTTGCCCGATCCGATAAAACCGATCCGCCTGTCCTCGATCATTCCTTCACCCCCGGAAAGGTGTTGCATAATCAGCGCTGTCCCGCGCTCCATACTGATTATACGCCCGCTCCGGGGCGGAAACAAGGTGATTGATTTTCTGTGCGTGTCGGCATACAATCCTCTGACGGTGCACCCGAAAGAAGTCTGGAGGCTCAGCAATGGCCGAGAGCAAGAAAGCCTGGGGCGGGCGATTCTCGAAGCCCACCTCGAAGCAGTTTGAGAAATTCTCCGAATCGATCTCGTTCGATGCGCGCCTTTACGACGCGGACATCCGAGGCTCGATCGCCCACGCGACGATGCTCGCAGAATGCGGCCTCATCTCGAAGACCGATTGCAGCAGGATCGTCAGGGGCCTCAAGGCGATCAGGCGCGAGATAGAGGCCGGCACGTTCGAGTTCCGCGAGGATCGCGAGGACATTCACATGAATGTCGAGGCGGCGCTGGTCGAACGGAGCGGCGACGCCGGGAAGAAACTCCACACCGCACGCAGCCGCAACGACCAGGTGGCGCTCGACATGCGCCTGTGGGCTATCGACGAGGTAGCGCACGTCTACGGGCTGCTCCGCGAGGCGCAGGCGGCGCTCGTCGGCCTCGCCGAGGCGAATGTCGCTCTCATCATTCCGGCGTACACGCACTTGCAGCACGCGCAGCCGGTGCTGGCCGCGCACAGCCTGCTGGCCTACGTCGAGATGTTCGAGCGCGACATCGGGCGGCTGGGCAACGCAAGCTGCGGCATGCTCGTGTCGCCGCTCGGGTCGGGCGCCGTCGCCGGCAGCGGCCTGCCGATCGATCCCGACGCTACGGCCAGGCATCTCGGCCTGCCGGAGGTAGCCGCCAACAGCATCGACGCCACCGGCGACCGCGATTTCATCCTCGAAATGGCGTTCGCACTCGCAATGATCGCAATGCACCTCTCGCGTTGGGCCGAGGAATGGATCATCTGGTCGACCGAAGAGTTCGGATTCATCGAGCTTGACGACTCCGTCAGCACCGGCTCGAGCATGATGCCGCAGAAGAAGAACCCCGATGCCCTCGAGCTGATCCGCGGCAAGACGGCCCGCGTTTACGGCAACCTCGTCGCTCTGCTAACGTTGATGAAGGGCCTGCCGCCGGCATACAACCGCGACTTGCAGGAGGACAAGCCGCCGATATTCGACTCGACCGACACCGTCGCCGACAGCCTGGCCGTGGCTATCGAAGTGATCGACAGCGTGCGCTTCAGGCCCGACCGCATCGCACAGCAGCTCGACCGCGGACATCTCGACGCGACGTCGCTGGCGGATTACCTCGTGCTGAAGGGCGTGCCGTTCCGCGAGGCCCATCGTCTCGTCGGCGAGCTCGTCAAGGACTGCCTGGCCCGCGATTGCCGCTTGGGCGACCTGCCGCTGGAAGCATTCCAGAAGCGTTGCGGGAAGATCTGCGAGGACGTCTACGGCTTCCTGGGCCCCGAGAACTGCGTAAAACGTGCAAGCGGCAGGGCATCGACCAGCCACCGCCGGGTGAAGGCCGCTCTCCGCAAGTGGCGCAAGAAGCTCGCGGGGTGAGGGGCGGTGGCGTGCGGACGGCCTGCTGTGGCGGCCTGCAAGGTTTTTCTTGGCTTTCTATCCCGCTAAGGTGTGTCTATAGTATAATTAAACTATTCTTCTTGACAAATCACGATTCTTGCGCTATTATTATTATGAAAACTTAGCGCAGGGAGAATAGTCATGGATGAGCACGCGATATCAAGCAACTTGCGCAGGGCGCGTAGTGCCCGGAGAATGACCCAGAAAGCAGTTGCAGGGAAGGCCGGCATCAGCCCGCAAGCGTATCGGAACATCGAACAGGGGAAGTCGGTCCCGCGCGTCAGCACGCTTCTGGGCATAGCTGAGGTGCTTGGCGTGAAGATGCCGGAACTTCTGGCCCCGGCTCCGCGGCTTTCTGCCGTGCGGTTCAGGGCCAGGAAGAAGATCCGAAGCCCAGAGCAGATAGTCGTGGAAGTAGCCAACTGGCTGCACGGCTACAACGAGCTGGAAGAACTGCTGGGGCGGAGCGTGCCTTTCGCCCTGGCTGAACTGGCCGATGAACTTGAAGCAAATCCGGACGGCGCCAACCTCGCGGAGATTGCCGCAGCCAGAGCTCGGGAGGAGTTGAAGCTGACCGAGAGGGAGCCCATCCGGGACATCTGCGGACTGCTCGGGTCAGCGGGGGTGAAAGTATACCCGTACGAGCTCGCGTCTGACAGTTTCTGCGGCCTCTCGGTGGCTCCCCAGTACGGAGGCCCGGCCGTAGTAGTAAATGTATGGGACAAGATATCCGGCGAGCGATGGATATTCAGTGCTGC
>JAUWKK010000403.1 GCA_030614245.1 Planctomycetota bacterium
AATCATCCTGTACATGCCCGACACCGACGCATTCCTCGGGTTCATCAGCAGCGATGCCTCGGCCTTTCTGCGCGAGGAGTTCGCCCGCATCCAGAAGGCCACCCACGAGCGGACTCTCGCAATCATCGACGACGTGAATCGCTTCCTGCAACGGCACGGAACTTCGCCCGGGCGCTTTATCACCGTCGAGGAGCTCTCAGGTTGGTTCTCCGGCCAGGAGCCGTTCTATTACGGGACGCTCGCCGTGCTGGGGCTCAAGCGGCTGGCGCCGGAGACGCGCGACACGCTGGGCATCCACGATCCGCGCGAGTTCAACACGCAAGTGCTCCAGCCGGCGCTAGAGAAGCTGCCGAAGACCGGCCGGTCTCGCAGCGTTGCGGAGGCTTTCGAGCTGGCGGCGCGCATCCGGGTAGCCGGCGTTGCTGCCGTTTCGATCCTGGCGCACCCGCGAGAACTCGAAACCAAGGGCGGGATGGCGCGTCCCGACGTGCTCCCCTTCGTCGCCGAGCTCGCCGCAGCGGGCCTCGACGGCCTCGAAACGGCCTGCGCACGGGATGCCGACGCCGACATCGCCCACTGGAACGCCATAGCCGATGAAATCGACCGCAGGCGTGCCACCCCTTCGCTTATTCGATGCAGCTTCAGCAGCGATTTCCACGTGCTCAACCCCGGCAAGGCGCACGGCGAGATCACGCTCGGCTATGGATTGCTCGACGAAGACCATCCAAACGGCAACCTCCGCCCCCAGACGACTATCGAAGAACTCCTCGACAACCTGCACTCCAGGGGACGCATAGATGGAAATCCGAAAGATTGAATCGAAAACCGATGAGCGGCAGGTCATCGACTTGTTCGCGAAGGTATTCAGCGGCGGCGGCTACTACAACAGCCTTAGCTTGAAAAGCAACTATGTACGTGCCCCGTGGACGCGCCTTGACCGCAACTGTACGGCGATCGCCGTAGAGAAGGGCGAAGTCGTCGGCCACGTTGGGGTGCTGGGCTACTCCAAGCGCATAGGCTCGAGCCATATCCGTTGCGGTGGAATCGGCGGCGTCGCCGTCGAGCCGCGCTTTCGCAAGAAGGGCGTCGCCACCAGGCTCTTCGAGGCAATCATCGCGAACATGCTCGAGCACGGCTACGACGTCTCGATGCTCTTCGGCATTCCCGATTTCTACCACCGCTTCGGCTATGCACCCTGCCTCACCCACTGCGAGATCATCACCACGCTTCGCGATCATGAGCCGTCGCGATCCGGCTTGAGGCTCAGGGTCGCCACGAAAAAGGACATCCCAAAGCTCGCGAAGTTCTACGACACCGACAACGCGGGACGGACCGGCACGCTCGTCCGCGGCGAGCGCGACTGGCTCCGTGTGCTCAAGTGCCGCCACCATCTCGTATTGAGAGGCTCCCGCTGCGTCGGATACATACGCTGCGATGGCCGGGGGAAATCACTGTATGTGCATGAACTCGCCGTCGAGCCTAAGGAGGCGATTCTGGCGGGCGTGGTCGAGCTCTGCCTGCAGCGGACCGCGAAGGAGCGCCGCGCGGAACTGTGCTTCAACATCCCCCTCGATTCACCGATGGCCGGCTTCCTGCAGACGCAGAACTGCAAGACCATCCAGCACCACTCCCGAAGCGGGGGGCCGCAGGGCAGGATGATCAACGTGCCGCAATGCCTCGACCGGATAAGCGGCGAACTCTCGCGGCGCGTCGAGCGTTCGGCATTCGCAGCGAAGAGCCTGAAGCTCGCCGTGAAGACGGATGCCGGCTCGGCGCTGCTGACGCTCGCGCGCGGGAAGGTGGCCGTCAGGCCCGGCGAGCACAGCGCACCGCTGCAGCTTTCATGCCCGCAGCAGACACTGATGAAGCTCGTCATCGGCCATGGCCGCCCGCTGCGCAACCTCTGCGGCGAGAAAGTCGGTACAAAAGGCGATGTTGGGGAGCTTCTGGAAGCGCTCTTCCCCGAGGGCCGGCCGTTCCTGTGGGAAATAGATCACTACTGATCGGGGTGCTTTCGTGTGCGGATGTCAGCGCGTAAAGCCGTTGGTCTGCTCGAAGCGCCTGCGGAGGCTCTCGACGCCCTCGGCGATTGCCGAGGCGAGTTGACGCCTGTATGATGCCCGTGCGAGCCTTGCCGCCGCGGTGGCGTTCGAGATGAAACCGCCCTCGACGAGGCAGTTTGCGCAGTTGGACTTTCGCACGACGCGCCAGGGCCCGAGCTTTACGCCGCGATCGCGCGAAGGGGCGACTCGTGCTATTGCGGCTTGAATCGCCGCGGCCAGCTCGCGGCTCTCGTGCTTGTACTCCTCGAAAAGCACGCCTCGCAGCACGGCCTCCATCGGCGGGCTGGGCGCCCGCTTCATTCCTATGGCTCCTGGGCGCAGGTCGTAGTCGCGCGCAGCTTCACGGCCGCGTTCTATGTTGTCCGTCTTGTTATCCACGTAATACGTCTCGAAACCTGCTGCGCTCCGTGAGGCCGCGGCGTTAACGTGGATGGACACGAACACGTCGGCCTGGAACCGATTCGCCAGGTCGGCGCGGGCGTCGAGCGAGATGAAAATGTCGCTTCTGCGGGTATACCCGCCGCCCCAGCCCTTGCGTTTGAGAATCCGCCCGCCTTCGAGGGCTATATCGACTGCAATATCCTTCTCTTTGAGGCCGTAG
>JAUWKK010000368.1 GCA_030614245.1 Planctomycetota bacterium
ACGATGACTGTACCGAGCAGGACGATGCCGAGCGTATACGCGCATATGGCAAGCGTCCAGAATATCTTGCCGTTCCGGGAGAAGTCGCTGCTGCTCAGCAGAAGCGGCAGGGCGAACGGGCCCAGCAGGATGAAGGCCGACGCCAGCACGAATACCTTCGTGTGGTACCACGCGACCTCGCGGAGCCGAATGCCACAGCGGCGGCAGAAACTGTCGGCAGGATCGATCCTGTTTCCGCAGCGCGGGCAGATGTCAATATCCATCACGTTCCTATTTCTGCTGGTGGGATGCTGATGACGAAGCGGCTGCCGCTGCCGAGCTCGCTCATTACGTCGATCGTGCCACCGTGCCGCTCGATGATGCGTCGCGTGGTGGCGAGGCCCAGGCCGGTGCCGGACTTCTTCGTCGAGTAGAAGGCGTCGAATATCTTCGGCAGGACGTTCGGGGCGATACCCTTGCCGGTGTCGATGAACTCGATGCGGATCAGCCCGTCGCCAAAGCTCGTGCGAACTTCAAGCCGGCCGCCCTGCTCCATTGCGTGCTCGGCGTTGAGGACGAGATTCAGCAGTGCCTGCTTGAGCAGCCGCACGTCGATCATGGCCGGCGGCAGGTCGGAGCTCATGTACCTCACGATATCGACGCCGTTCGCGGCTGCCTCGGGGGCGACGAACTGGGTCAGCTCGTTTACTACGTTATTGACGTCGCACTTGACGGGCTCGAACCGGGCGATCCGCGCGTATCGCAGGAAGCTGTCGAGCGTATCGTTGAGCCGCTCGATCTCGCGCTTGATGACCTCGAGTTTCTTAAGAGAGCGTCTCTCGGCCTGCGTCCCGGGCGACTGCCAGTCTTCCGACAGCAGTTGCAGGTTCAGCTTGATCGTCGAGAGCGGATTCTTGATCTCATGGGCGAACCCGCCCACGGCAGCAGCTATCTCAGACCAGTCGCCGGACTTCGAGCTCTCAGTCGCCATCACACCTACCGGCTCCGATGATTGAGACCGACCGCTGACAGAGCAGCCGCGCTGAACGTCCAACCCGGTCGCTCATTCTATGTCTCAAGCATCGAGAAATCAATGGCCGGCCCAGCGGGCTACTTCTCCACCGGCTCGATGTACATGTTGCGGAATTCGATCGGCGTGCCTTCGCTCTGGAGGCATATCCGGCCGGCGGCCACGCTCACATCTGTTGCGACATTCTGCAAGACGCCGTTGACGAGGACTCGGATATTGTCTCCCTTGCAGATGATGTCGTAGCTGTTCCACTCTCCGAGCGGCTTCTCGCTGCTCTTCTCGAGCTTTCTCGTATGGCGTCCGCGCGTGCGTTTGCCTTCGTTTTCGGCGCGCTCCTTGAACTCGATGCCGCCTATGCTCCAGAAATCGCCGGCATTGCCCGATTGCAACTGGCATTCGAGGCTCTTGGGCCACACCTTGTCGGGGCCGACCATGTGGAGGAGCACGCCGCTGTTGCCGCCCCTCCCGGGCCAGCGCCATTCCACGTGCAGCTTATAGTTTGCGTAGGACGTCTCGGTGCGCATGTAACCTCCGGGCCTGCCGGTGCACTTGTAGATACCCTTCTCGACAGACCACGTCTTAGTCACGTCGTGCCTGCCGGGCAGGAAGAGCTTCCAGCCGGTGAAGTCCTTGCCGTTCCAGAGCATCGTCTTTTCCTTCGGCGTCACGGGTTCATCGGCCGCAAGAGCCGCAGCGGAAGCAATCACGAACAGCCCAACAACAACAATCATCGCATGTTTCATCGGTTTCTCCTTTCCATAAGAAACAGCAATTGACGAATTCCATCCCTGCTGGGGCAATATACCACACCGGGTGCCTGATGGCAAATGAAATTGTCGGTGTGAGAGCCGGTTGCGTCGTTCGGTGCCGCCTGTGGAAGAAGTGGAACCACAGATGAACGCAGATAAACGCAGATAGGATAGAATACCGGCGGCAGAGGGAATGGAACCACGCCAGATGCAGGCAGGCACAGGAGGAGCCAACCGGGGACGGTTGATCGTGGCACCCGGCGGCGGCCGAGGTCTCCAAGCCCCGGGCTGGATCTTGAGCCCCGTTAGGGGCGTAGTAGAATAGCCCACGGCACCGCCGTGGGTAAGGTTGACGAGTGAAATCCCCGCCCCCACGGGGCGAAGGAACGGCGCGGAGCGGCTACGGCCCGTCGCCCCTCGTATAATATGTCTGAATCAAACAGCTCTCGCCATTTGCTCTTGACACACACCTGCCGCCAGCCTACTATATTGGCCAAGCTGACGTTCCGCCTGTCAACATGAGATACGACGAGGGAAGATAAATGGCCGAAGCGATGGAGAAACGCTACCAGAAATGCATGGAGCGCTACGTTGCCGCGATGCAGAACGAGAAGCCTGACCGTGTTCCGATTCGGCCGTTCGCCGCTGAGTTCGCCGCACAGTACGCAGGCTACACCAACCAGGAGGTCACGCACGACATCACCAAGGGCTTCGACGCGATCCGGAAATGCGCGAAGGACTTCGAGTGGGACGCGACCGTGGGCAACATGGTCTACGTGTGGACGGGCCTGGTCGATGCGGCCGGGCTGAACTACTACGCGATCCCCGGTATCGACGTCCCGGCCGACGCGGCGTTTCAGTATGTCGAGCCGCGCGATGAGGAAACCGCGCACATGCGGGCCGATGAGTATGATGAGCTGATCGATGATCCGACGGGCTTCCTGACGAACGTATGGATGCCGCGCGTCTCGACGCCGACCACGGCGCCGGGCGAGCCGGCCACCGCCCGCTCGAGCCTGGCGTGGCTCAAGGGCGGTATGGCAATGCTGAGCTACTTCAATGCCTTCGGAGAGCAGAACGCCTGGCTGCGCTCGGAGACGGGCACCGTCTCGGCCATCGCCGGATGCCTGAAAGCTCCGTTTGATATCATCGCCGACAAACTCCGCGGCTATCGGCAGTTGTGCGCCGACATCCACCGGCGCCCCGAGAAGGTGCTCGCCGCGTGCGATGCGCTCATGCCGCACATGCTCTACAATGCCGCCGGCGGAGCCGATCCCGGGAAGAATGTCCCCGTAGGTCTCTGGCTGCATCGCGGCT
>JAUWKK010000305.1 GCA_030614245.1 Planctomycetota bacterium
GCCTGCGCGTCATCGTGGCTGATGTCGCCGCACCGGCCGCCGGCCATCTCCTTGATGTACGAGAATACCTCGATGCCGCATAGCCTGAGCACCTTCTTGGCCACGAATCCAGCCGCCACTATCGTTGCGGTGTAGCGCCCGCTGAAGAAACCCGCACCGACCGCGTCATCGTCGGCGCCATATTTGATAAACGATGCATAAGATGCATGGCCCGGCCGTGGAGTGCGGTTCGTATCCTGATACTGCTTGATGTGAATAAAATGCCGATCGAGGTTCGGAATCAGGATAGTGAGCGGAGTTCCGTTCGTGTGGTTCTTATTACCGGCATTCTCTATGGTGTCGGCGGCGTTGAGCCCGGTATAAATGATCGGAAGGTCGGGCTCCTTGCGCGGCGACGAAAGCTCGTCGGCTCCGGGTTTCCTCAGAAGAAGGTCGCCGTAGACCTCCTGCTCGGTCACCAGCATACCCGGCGGAACGCCCTGAACGACGGCCGTCAGGCCATCCTGATACGATCCACCAGCCACTGTAACCTGAAAGCATCGCCCTAAATGGCAACCTATCATTGCTGCTTACTCCTGCATGTCCCTGCGCCCGATAGGCTTTCGGTTGTAATACGATACCGCTCTACAGGCCCGCGCCGCAGTAAACCCGCCGCTCTCCAGCCCGACAATAGTGTAGTATACTCAGGATCACTCGTAAACTCAAGACCCAAGATACCAGTATCCAGTAAGCAGTATCCAGTATCCAGCGTCAGAGTTTGACAAGCAGAGATCATTGATCACTGATTACTGATCAAGGTAGGGAGCCATCAATGAAGCTGCCGCATCCGCAATACCCACGCCCGACGTTCGTTCGAGAGGACTGGATCAGCCTTAACGGGCAATGGGAGTTCGATTTCGATGATAACGACACGGGATTGGCCAAACGGTGGTACCTTCCTGCCCGCGCCTGCCCGCAGGGGCGGGATTCCGGCGGGAAACACAGGTTCAAGAGACGCATCAAAGTGCCGTTCCCGTTCCAGAGCAAGCTCAGCGGCATAGGAGATACGTCCTCCCACGATGTCGTATGGTACCGCCGCAAGTTCAATATCCCCGATGGCTGCCGAGGCAAGCGGATACTGCTGCACTTCGGCGCGGTGGATTACCTCGCGGCCGTATGGCTCAACGGCGAACTTGTCGTCCGGCACAGAGGCGGCTACGTGCCGTTCTCGAGCGATATTACCGACCTCGTAATCCACGGCGACAACACGCTCGTCGTCCGAGCGGAGAACCGCCACAGCCCGCATCAGCCGCAAGGCAGACAATCGACTGCGCTCGAAGCACGGGGCGCCCAGTGCACGCGCTGCACCGGTATCTGGCAGACTGTCTGGATCGAACCCGTCTCGCCCCATCACATCCACCACGTGCACTGCACGCCGGATGTCGATAATGGGCGAATCACCGTCCTGGCGAGTGTATCCGGCAGGACCGACGAGACGGAACTGCGCGTTGCCGTCAGTTTCGCCGGCAAGCCCGAGGCAGAGCTGCGATTCCCCGTCTCAGGCGACAGTATCCCGTTCACCATCAGCCTGAAGAATCACCGAACGTGGTCACCCGAGCAGCCGAATCTCTATGACATGATGCTCGAACTGGTAGAAGGCGAGGATGTAACAGACCGGGCGCTCGTATACTTCGGCATGCGCAAGATCGAGGCCGACGGCAGGAAGATCAGGCTCAACGGCAAGCCGCTCTACCAGCGGCTCGTGCTCGATCGGGGCTACTGGCCCGACGGAACCTGCACCGCGCCCAACGACGACGCGTTCAAGAAGGACCTCGAACTCGCCAAGTCGCTCGGCTTCAACGGCGTCAGGATGCACCAGAAGATCGCCGACCCACGCTATCTCTACTGGGCCGACCGCCTGGGGATGCTCGTCTGGGCCGAGATGCCGAGCTGCACAGAGTTCTCAGATACCGCCGTGGCAAACTTCGCGCACGAATGGCGACAGGTAATCCATCGCGACTACAATCATCCCTGCATCATCGCATGGGTCCCGTTCAACGAATCATGGGGCGTGCAGGATATCCAGTCAAGCGAACGCCAGCGCGAGTTCGTCGGCGAGATAGTCGCGATCGCCCGCAATCTCGATGGCACCAGGCTGATCGTCGACAACTCCGGATGGGACCATCTCGACACCGACATCGTCGATATTCACAACTACACCCAGGAGGCCGCCGATTTCGGCAGGGTCCCGTTCAAGCCGCTCAAGGTCGACAGGATCGAGCTTGATGACCACAAGGCAATGGTCGATGGCGTCGAGTATGAAGGCCAGCCGGTGATCGTCAGCGAATACGGCGGCATCGGGATGAAATCACCGAGGCCCGACAAGAAGGGCTATCGCAAGCACGCCAAGACCAACCGCGAGTTCTTGAAACGATACCGCGCTCTCACCGAGGCCATCCTCGCCAACAAGGCCCTCTCAGGCTTCTGCTACACACAGCTTTGCGATGTCGAACGGGACACGAACGGCCTGCTCACCTGCGATCGAAAGCCTAAGGTCAAGCCCGAGACCATTGCGAAGATCAATAGCGGCACGCCCAAAGCACGCAAGGCGAAGAAGAAGACATAGCAGGCGGGCCATGCCGTAGGCAGGCAGGCAGGCAGAATGACATTTCTTTCCGGTCATGCTGAGCTCTGAGCGAAGCATCTTTTGCAGTTCCAGCGATCGTCCGGCCGAAGATTCTTCGCTTCGCTCCCTCCACAGGCGGGCAGGCAGAATGACATGACAACAGCATGCCGCCCTGCAAAGCCCCCTGCCCGAGGCCCGCTGCCTCTGCCCGTCCGGCCACAGCAGATGCGCTGAACGACCTCCTTTCAGCGCTTTCCCCACATGCATCCACTTCCCACATATTGATTCATGCACAGCCCGCTGGTACAATCATACAGGAGCCACTTGACCGGCATGCAACGTCTCAGCCGGTGCCGGAACGCCACGCTGCTCGACGCAGGCGACAGCCCGCGCTGAAGTGCTCAAGCACCACAAAGGGACCCAATATATCATGCGGGCAGCAATTCGCATTTCTTCGGGCATCGCCGTCGCGCTGCTCGTACTAGCGGCCGCACGTCGTCCCGCGCGCGGTGGCGAAGCGCCGATCGGTGAGGATATCGTCCCGCGCACCGAATCGATCATGGAAACCACCGTTTACATCGCACGCAACGAGGAGATACTCAAGGCACTGAAAGAAGCCGGATCCGCCGCAGCCAAGGGTAACTGGCCGGCCGCCATTGATGCGTGGCAGGGCATTATCGAGAACCGCGTGGCTCCGCAGGATCCGTCCGGCGCGATGATCCGCACGGACGTCGAGCCGCTGTTCGTCAGCGCCGTTGAATCCGCCCGCAGGGCGCTCGCCGCAATGCCGCCCGCCGGGCTGAAGCACTACCGTTCCATCTACGACGCCAAGGCCGAGCCGCTCTTCAAGAAGGCGGGCAGATCGCACAACACCGCATCTCTCAAGGCGGTAGCCGATCTCTATCCCGCCTGCTCGCTCGCAGACGATGCGCTCGACGCACTGGCCGAACTGCACCTCGAATCCGGCCGCCCGCTCGCCGCTCTCTGGAGCTGGCAGCGGATGCTCGAGCTCTGCCCCGATTCCGATTGCTCGCGCGGTGCCATTCACCTGAAGATGGCCCTCTGCGCCCAACAGCTCGGCCAGCGGGATGCCGCACAACGATTTCTCACAATCGCCCGCAGACAGCGGCCACAGCCGCTCCTCATGGGCCGAAAGCCGGCGCAACTGCCCGAACTCAAGCAGGTAAGCAGAACAAGCAGCACGTGGCCCATTCTCGGCGGCTCGCCGGCACAATCGGCCATAGCGCCCGAATCCGTCGATCGTGGCCACACTGCCTGGACCTTCTCCTGGGCCCAGCCCGATA
>JAUWKK010000218.1 GCA_030614245.1 Planctomycetota bacterium
CCACCGGGCCGGTTGGCCCCGTGCTGGCCGCCCGCCGCTTCTCCCGCGGCGAAACGGCCCGGCCCACCCGTCGCGGCCTTAGTGTGGATCTTCACGCCGCCCTGGAAATGCTGAATCGCCGGCGCGATCTCGATCCGGCTGCCGGCGCGAAGATCGATTCCGCGTGCCGCCAGCCAGGTGATGGCCGGGGGGTTGATATGTTCGAGCCGCTGCAACGGGCTGCCGGCCTTCTCGACGTCCGCCAGGTCCACGTCCTTCTCGGTGTACCACTTCCAGATGCTCTCGTCGAGCAACTCGGCACTGTAATCGTCCGGGTTTGACGCATAGTCGAGGAAGACGCGGCCACCGCCGGCAATCTTGCGGAAGACGGCGACATCGATCGCGTATGAAGGCTCTTCGAACGAGATCGGCCAGCTCGCGCCCTTGCGAAATATCGTGTTGAGCATCGTCCCCGGAGCATCGGGGAACACCTCGGGCAGAATTTCCACTCCTCCGGCGTCCACCACCCTGGGTATGGCGCGGAACATGGAGCCAGAGCACGCCAGCGATGTCTTCAGCGATGACAGCCCGATCTGGATGAACTCCATATTCACCAGTTCAGCGCCGGCCCGCAAAGCCATGGCGGCACCGTCGCCGGGCATTCCCTCGGGAAAGACATTCACGGCAAAAGCCTGTCCCGCGCCGCCGGTGGCGAGCACGGTCGCGCCCGCTTTGAAGTAGATCAGGCCGCCTTCCTGGTTGACCCCGACGGCTCCGCAGCATTGACCGCCGTCAATGACGAGATCAATCGCCGTCGTATTCTCGAAAACATCTATCGGCGCGTCCGATGCAGCATTGACGAGCGCCTCCTCGATATGGTTGGCCGTGTGCGGGCCGGTGTAGCAGGCGCGCGCGTACTTCGAGCCGTCGGTTACGAATTGATCGGCCGTTCCGTTATCTTTCTTCACGAACGGCACGCCGAGCGCATCGAGATAGGCGAACGCGTCGGCAGCGTTTTTCGCGAGGACAGTCGCCAGATCGCCATCGGATACGAAGCCTCCGATGCGATAGATATCCTCAGCGTGGAAACGCCAATTGTCGGGCCCACCGGGTTCTGTGTACGGCAGCGTGGCATGGAAAGCCATCCGATCGCTGCACGCGCGGGCAGTCACGCCGCTCTTGCCCAGTTCGCCTTTCGTGATCAGCACAACGGAGCAGGCGGGATCGGCCTCGACAGCGGCCAGCGCCGCCCGCAAGGCCGCGCCGCCACCGCCGATTACAAGGACGTCGCACTTGATGCTCTGCAATGAACTCTCGCTTTCTGGACCTTTCCGATCCTGTTGTTACTGGGGCAGGGCTGCCAATCAATCAGCAGCCCTGTCCACCGTGGCGGGCTGGAAAGGCTGCTACACACCCGCCGTTGCGGCCGGTGCGGGCGCTGATCGCCCAGTCTCACCAGGAGCAACTGCACGTCTATCATTTCTTCTCCACGGGAGCCCGCCCGATATCCGGAGCGCTCTGCAATGGCTCACCGATGAGCACCCGAGCAGCCCCCGCGCGGCCCTTCCTGACGCGGATGAGCTTCTCGATCGCAGCGGGGTCGGTGACGCCCCACCAGTTGCCCGAGAGATCGAGGTCGCGTTCGCCGAGCAGGACGACGCTCCAGGATGTATTGCCGTCGAGCCGGCACCTTCTGATTGTGGGGCTGCTGACATCCTCCACTTGAAGCCCGACCGGATTGCCGCTGATCGAGCAATTCGTCAGCCTGGCCCTGGCCTCGATGGTGAATTTCACGCCGAATTTCGCGTTGCCGGTGATCGTGCAGCCCTCGAGCATCGGCGATGCGGTCTCGCACAGCACGCCGCCGGGCGTGTTCCTCTCGATCGAGCAGTTCACCAGCGTCGGAGCCGCACGGCCGCCAGCCACCAGTCCATAGTTGCCGTTGCCTGCGATCTCACAGTCAACAATCCTCGGTGCGGCGGACGTCTCGCAGGTGATCCCAGGGCCGCCGTTCTCGACAAACCTGCAACTTGATATCTCGCCTGCCATCGCATCGAAGCATCGCAGGCCCGACCCATTGTTCATCATCACAACGATGTTCCTGACTGTCGGCTCGCATTTCTGGCCGAACAGCATCCCGTTGAGGCCGTTGCGCTCGATGGTGGAGTCCTCGATGACGGGCTTGCAGGAGCCTTTGCACGTCAAGCCGTCGCCTTCGTTGTCGCTGAGCCGGCATTTTCTGATGATCGGATCGGCCGAGTTCGATATGGCAATCGCGGTGATGCCCGTCTGCGAGATACTGCACTGCTCGATTCTCGGCGAGGATTCCTCGCAGAGCACTCCGATGGCGGCATGCCGTATGATGCAGTGGCGCATTTCGGAGCCTTTCCTGCCGACGAACTGAATGCCGCCCCAGGCGCGGTCATCGCCCGGCAGGCCCCAATCGAACGAGCTCGGATTGGGTGCGGAAGATTCGAAGACGATCCTCGCATCGGCCTCGCCATTTGCATGCAGGGCCCCGTAGACTATCAGCGACGAATTGATCGTGAATTTCAGTACCGTACCGGGCTTGATCGTCAGGCTTGCGTCGCGCACGACGGTGACGCGACCGTCGAGGATGTAATCGCCGCCCGCGGGCGACCATGTGACGCCGCCCTCGACTGCCTTGTCGATGATCGTGCAACGGTAGCCATGCTGCTCGATCTTCGCGCGGATACCGTCGATGAACGCTGTGGTTTTCCGTGCGCGCTCGATCTCATCGAGTTCCATCCGCACAATCCTGGCCTGCTGCCAGACCGGATCGATATCCGCCGCGCGGTTGCGCCAGAGCCGGCCGAGTATCCCACGGGCCTTGCCGTACTTGTGGCCGTCCCTGTAAATCTGGGCCGCCTTGATATACCATTGCGTCGTCCATTCCGCAACATCCACATACTCGGCAGCGGCATCGAGGTAAACCCTGCCGGCCGCCTCGGTGCCTTCGGATTTCTCGACGGCAGCGGCTTGTTCGTCCACGGTCTTGAGAAAGTCCTGTTCCAACAGGCTGGCCGTGGCCTGGTCGCCTCCTCTCGCCTGGTTCACGGCAAAGAGGACTTTCCTGGCCTCGTCGAACCGCTTCATCTGCCTGAGGACGGCCGCCATTCGCAATGCGTTCTGAACGCGTTCGGTCGGGTCGTTTTTCGCCAGTGCCGCCGCCTGCCGATAATGTTCGAGCGCCGCCTCGAATTGCTCCTGCTCTGCGGCAATATCGCCCAGCCCCATGTATCCTTCCGCCTTCAGCCGAGGCTGCCGGGCGCGTTTGATATACTCCTTGTACTCCTTCTCGGCGAGATCAAACATCCCCTTTCTATGATAAAGCCTCGCTATGGCCAGCAGCGGCTCGATGGCATAGTTTCCAGCGAGACTCTTGACGCTAAAATGCTCGAGCAGCCGCACGTAGTGCTCGGTCGCGCGGCGGTTCTTCCCCTCACGGGCAAGCTCGTCTGCACGCTTTGCGGCCGGCTCGTTCAGCGTGTAGCTGATGAACTGCTCGCTGAGCTTTCTGGCCTCGGCAACCGCCTCGTCATCTCTGCCCCCGGCTGCGAGATCCTTAACCCGGGCAAGCCCGCTCTCGTAGGCCGAGACCATCTTGTCGGCATCTTGTGCGATCTTGCGGTACACCTCGACGACCTCCCCGACCGGGCGCAGGTTTTGAAGCTCCCTGGCTTCTTCCATTCGCCTGCGGAACTCCGCGGCCGCGGGATCTTCTTCAATCGCCTTTATGCCGCCCGGCCCCTTGAGCATTACAACCGCCAGCAGCAGAAGCGCCGCCAGCACCGCGAGCAACATGATTCCCCACCTGGAAACGGCATAGAGCTTGAACATGCGGCATCTCTCCTTCTCGATGGTATTATACTCCAGTCTTGCGCAGGTTCAACTCGTTTCTGGAACTCTCGAGCCGGTTGCGTTGTTCGGAGCGGGTTGTGATGAGCGAAGTTACGCGCGGCTTTCGAATGGCCCTGCAACGGGCCCGCCTGCCTGCTTGAAGCGGGGATGGAACCACAGGTGAACCCGCCATAGGCGGGCGGGTATGGAGGGTCGTTCATTCTTACTTAATTGCTCGGGCAGCTTCAGGCTCAGCTTCTGAAGGAGTATCTGCTGGTGTTCGTCAGGCATGGTCACGCTCTGTGTATCGCGTTTTCCGTTCTTGTTTCGGATGCACGGCCGAATGAACATGGCCCTTTCGCACGCGAACCACAACGCACCGACCGATGCGAAAGGACTTACGTCAATCCCGACCGAAAAAGAACCGAAAAAAGACGCGAAAGAATCTGAATCGGCCCAAACTGCGGAAGATGGGTTAGGAATAGTGCTTGACAGCCAACGAAGATATGCTATTATAGAGTGGTAGGGCGATGGGCGAAGGCAAGAGGATGGTGAACCGGCATATGTCATCAGCAAGATCCACTGCATCCATGTCAATCAAGCGTCGATACTTCCCAACGGGGGCAATTGCGCCATAGGAGCCACGATAAGGGAGACCACGTGATGGCGAAGAAGGCCAAGAAGGCGAAAAAGGCCAAGGCGAAAAAAAGGACAACGAATAAGCCCAAGAGCGTCACGACCGGAGTCAGACCTGGGTCGATCGATGCGGTGGAGCCGATCTACAGCAATTATGTGCAGGCCCGGGTCGGCCCCAACGACATCGCCTTGCTCTTTTGCCAGGCAATCGGCCCGGATCCCGCCGACATGGCAGCCGTGCGAAAGAAAGGCTATATTGAGGCCGATCCAAAGTCCGCCCTAATCCTGCCGATTCCCGTCGCGCAAGCATTACTCAGGCTTTTGCAGGACACGCTTCCGCCCGCCGAGGACGAATAAGCACTGCTGTTGACGCGAGCCGTGGGTAGTATCTGACCGAGAGGCGACCATGAAACTCCCAAGCAAGAGGACGATCCTACGCAAGATAAAGTTCATACTCGAGCATGCAGTCGAACGTGAACTCTTCACATTGGAATGGTCTCAAGCCTGCCTGGGGGTTCTCTATGGTGAATCACACGAGAAACTTATGACGCTGCTGGACGAATGGTATGCGACGGCAGAGATGGATGCGATCCCGGGAATGAGGGAAACAGCGATCAGGGCACGTGCTCGGGCGGAAAGCGGTCGAGTAGAAGGTGTATGCCGAGAATACGCCCCATCTGATCCCATTGATTAAAGGGCCACAATGCCCCGTAAGAAGAAAAAGTCGAGAGCAAGCGGCAAAGCACCAGCAACGCAGTACAAGGGCACCTTCCGTGTCAAGACATACAACCCATTCGAGACGTTCTTCAAGAAGAATCCGAAAGAGAG
>JAUWKK010000237.1 GCA_030614245.1 Planctomycetota bacterium
ATCTGGAGCAGGAGAGAATATGCCTATAGACAGGAGGCGGGTGCCAGTCCTGATCGCAGCCATCGCCTTCATCGCGAGCGGCGTGTCGCTGCACGGCTGCGGCAGACAGGTAACCTCCAAATCAGATGTGGGCAACAAAGCCCACGAGATGTTCGACAAAGATGGGCTCGTCAACCAGGACAGGCTCAAGGAATTCCTCGAAATGGACGCCCCCGCCAGGGAGAAGATCGACGAACTCTTGAGAATTGTCAAGGACGGACCAAGCTCCGTCATGCACGCCGGCGCGGTCGAAACCATCACACTGATAAAAGACCCCTATCGCGTCGACGCTCTACTCGAGATAGTCGACACGTACGAGGGCAGCAGAACCGACAAGAATATCGTCCGAAATTGGGCCTTCACCGGGCTTGGGCTATCGTTCGAACCCAGGGCCTTCAAGAAGTTGTACGAGCTGCTCGACACCTCCGAGGATCCGTACGAACTCAGCGCGATCCTGCACGAGCTCGGAGTAGCCGCTTACAACGCCAAGACAGCGGGCGTAGAGCTGTCCGACGATATGTACAACGAACTCGGCGAGCAGATCGACAGGCGCAGGCAGCACAAGGAAGTCAGCGTTCGCGAGCACGCAAATCGAGCCTATGATCGATGGCAACGCAGAGAGCCAAAGTAGGCTGGCCCCCTATTCAGAGCCTTTCCGTTATGCACTGCTCCCGCTGTGTCGTCAGTCACAACGAACCTCTTGCAGGTATTGGAGCATCTTTGGCTCAAGCTCAAGCGCGTGGCCCATGCACCGCGTGAGTATATCGCGCACGAACGGC
This sequence comes from Planctomycetota bacterium, assembly GCA_030614245.1. GTDB lineage: Bacteria > Planctomycetota > PUPC01 > JABMSA01 > JAUWKK01 > JAUWKK01. The sequence continues at coordinate 819 of JAUWKK010000237.1, forward strand.
CTCAGCTTGGGCGCGATACTGATTCGGCCCGCCGCGGCCGGCGAAGCCCGCCTGAGCCCCTCCACCACCCCGAGCGCGCCGACCGGCACCCGCCACGCATCATCAGGCGCACATTCGCGGCACAGCGGGCCGCCTCGAGCCACAACGTAACCCACCATCCCCCGGCCAGGAAGCGCCCCCGAGCACTCGACACACCGCCCAACCTGCGGCACAACGCCCAGCTCGTCAAGAAAATGCGCCTCGAAAACCATACGGCTAACGTCCGCTCGAGCGCCCGAGGCCAGCGTCTCCAGCATCCCCACACAAAAATCGTAGCACGCCGCCGATGCCTGGCCCTCGTGAGTACCGCGATCGAGCAGTGCAGCGATATAGAACGCCGAATACGCCTGCTGCAGACTGTGCCGCAGGCCATCGAAAAGCTCCTCCGGCTTGAACTCCGCCAGAATGTTCAGCGTTCCCGGCCGCTTCTGAATGTAAACCATCTCGCCGCACGCAAAAAGGTCGATCCGCCCCTGCGTCGCGCTCTTCTTGCGCCTCGAGCCTTTGGCCACCAGCCTCATCAGGCCCTCCGACCGCGTATAGAACGTAACGACCTGGCTCGTCTCACTGAAGTCGACCCGCCGGATACAGAAGCCCTGTGTCTTTCTCAACGGAGCCACGAGCTGACCTCGACTGAATGGAGATTATTGCAGGCGGCACCCGGGCAAGCCATGCCACACCCGCCCGCCTGCCTGCCTACGGCATGGCCTATGGCGGGGGCAGGCTGGCTGGAAAACCTGCCCCACGGAGCGTGGCGGCCTACTTAGCTCTCACGTCCACGCATTTCATCTGGCGCTGATCGCGCAGGATGAGCTTACCGCCCGAGAGAGCCATCGGCCCCCAGGCGACGGCGCCCCTGCGGCCCCCCTTGCCCTCGAGCAACTTGGCCTTATCGAGCTGGTTGTAGCCTTCCGGAGACGGTTCCATCAGGTACAGCGTTGCAGCCCTGCCATCCATCATGAAGATCAGGTCGTCGGCGAGGATCAGGTTGCCGCGCTCGAAGTTGGGATTCCTGCCGGTCTTCCACTTCACGTTGCCGTCGAGATCGCTGCACAGCAGCCCGTCGCGGCGCCTGTTCCCGTTGCTGTTGACGTACAGGTGGCCCTTGTAGAGCAGCGGCTGGTGGCATTGTGCGCCGATCGCCGACGTCTTGTATAGCTCCTTGACGGTGAACTTGCCGTCTTTCTTCTCGACCTTTATCATCGCCGAGCCGGCGCCGTATTCGCCGGTTATGAAGATGCGCCCGTCGCCTATGCTCAGCGGCGAGGTGATCGGGATCCCCCACTTCCAGCCGCGGTACGTCCAGAGAATCTCGCCCGTGTCAGCGTCTATGCCGGAGACCGGCCCCTTGTCGGTGAGCATTATCACTTGGGCGACTCCGTCGATAGTAGTCAGCATGGGCGATGCATAGGACAGTCCGCCGAGCGGGCCGGACTTCCACTTGAGTTCGCCGCTCACCTTGTCGAATGCCGCAATGGCGCCCTTCTTGCCCTGCGGTGCTGCGATCACCATATCCTTGTAAAGCAGCGGCGATTGCGAGACGACCCACGCCGGTCTCTTGCCGTCGAAGTCTTTCAGCAGGTGTTTCTTCCAGACGGCCTTGTGGGTTGTCTTGCTGACGCAATGGAAGTCGCCCATCGCGCCGACGATGAAGACGTACTTGTCGTCGACGGTCGGTGTCGAGCGGCTGCCGTTGTAGCTGAACTTGCCCGGTGCGTTGTATTCGAACGTCCAGAGTTCCTTGCCCGTTGCGAAGTCGAGGCAGCGGAGGACGTCCTTCGTGCTGGCGACGCGATCGAGGACGTACACCTTAGCGTCGGCCACACTGGCGCCGCCGAAGCCTTCGCCCAGGTCGACAGTCCAGAGCACCTTCGGTCCGCCGTCGGGCCACTTGCGCGCGAGGCCGGTCTCTTTCGATTGGCCGTTGCGGTCCGGGCCTAGGAACTGCGGCCAGTCGCCGCCGCACGTTACGCCTGTGAATATCGTGCATAATACAACAACTGCGATCGCTGCTCCGTGATTCTGCCGACGGCCCATTGTTGTCCTCCAATGTGGTATGGGGCCTATGTAGTGTAGAACCTATCACAGCTATTATACAGAAAGCCTGCATGCGTCATAGGATTTTTTTCCGCGAGCCCAAAGCCTTCTTGCAAAGGATTGAAACCGCAGATAAACGCGGATAAACACAGATAACGACAAGAGGGCCTGATTCCATATCCCCCGGCGATTCCGTTTGACTTCATGCTGAAAGCCTAGCATAATTGGGTTGTAGATCACTTCCGTTTGCTGTTGACATTCCTTTGCCGTCCGTACGTTCATGTGGTATCTCTAATTGAGGAGGACATGCAATGGATGAAGAATCTCACGACGAAGTTGAACTCGAGCCGGTTGAGCAGCCTGGGCAGAAGGCGCGCGTGTGGCCGATCGTGGCGCTCATCGGTGGAGGGTGCCTTCTGCTGGTCGCGGTCGTATTCATGCTCATTGCCAGCTTGCTGCTGCCAGCGCTTGAAAGGGCACGTGTAGGGGACCGGACCCTGAACTGCAAGAACAACCTCAGGCAGCTCGGCCTTGCTCTCGTTCAATACATCGATGAGCGCGGTGGCCACAGGTACTATCCCTGCCCAAAGGGCAGGCCCGGCGTGCCGGACGACTACAGCGGGAAGGAATTCCTCGCGATGGTCTGGTGGACCGACCTCGTATCCGAGCCTGGCATCTTCATTTGCCGGAGCTCGACTGATGACAACAACAAGGGAGCAGACCTGGGCGTGCGCGACGGCCAGTATCTGGCAAGAGACAAAGGCGGCATCGGCCAGACGAGCAGCTCCGCTCCGGCGGATGTTCCCAAGCCGCGCTGGACAAAACACGACCCACAGAACAACCACTACATCAGCTACGCATCGAAGGGCTGGAAGGTCTCATACATGCCCGGGTCGGATAAGCCCGAGGCGCTGATTGAGGAACTTCCATCGGATACGGTCATCGCCAGCGATGATACGGTCGACCCGCCGAACCACCGCAACGGTTTTTGTGTGCTCTTTGCCGACTCGCACGTCGAGTTCCTGAGTGACGCGAAATACATCGTCACGGAGGAAGACGGCGCCGTCGGCCGGGAGCCGCCACTCGACATGATCTGCAACTGAGGGTCGGCATGTTTTGATGACGGTCCGCCTCATCTGTGTTCATCTGTGTTCATCGGGCGCCAGCCCGCTCAGGTTCTTGAATCCTGCATGCATTTCGCGATAATGGCCCTTCGCGATACCGACCGCGCCACAATTTGCTGAAAGCGAGATACAATGCGAGGCAAAGCCTGGATATTCGGCGACAGTATCAGTACCGACCTGATAGATCCGGGGCGTTACTATCATCTCCGGTCGAACATGCCGGAACTGGCGAAGCATACGCTCGAGGATGCCGACCCCGACTTCGCGCCGAACGTGCAGCGTAGCGATTTCGTCGTGGCGGGGCAGAACTTCGGTCTGGGCTCGAGCCGCGAGCACGCACCGGCCATCATCAAGCTCTGCGGCGTCGGCGCCGTGCTGGCGAAGAGCTTTGCGAGAATCTTCTTCCGCAATGCCATCAACGTCGGCCTGCCGGCGATCCAGTGCGATACGGGCCGGATCGAGGCCGGCGATCAGCTAGAGGTCTCGCTCGAAGACGGCGTCGTCCGGAACCTGACGAAGGGCTTCGAGCTGACCTTCGAGCCGTGGCCCGAGGCGATGCGAAACATCCTCGCAGACGGCGGCCTCGCAGAGCACGTTATCAGGCACGGCGACCTGAAGATGTGACCAGTGCTGCCGAACGGGGCCGAGGAGCCAAACATCAGACGACGCAGACAATGACACCTTGCATCGCGCGGCGCGGTGTATTATAATGCCCGGAAATAAGATGCGCCGGGGTGGCGGAACTGGCAGACGCGCTAGGTTGAGGGCCTAGTGTCCTTCAACGGATGTGCGGGTTCGAATCCCGCCCCCGGCACCATCCGAAAAGAAGATTTTCCCTGTGCGGGTTCGAACCGGGTTAAGGCTCCTAAGTCCGGCAGGGTAAAGAGTTGGGCTTGCCCCTTGTGTTTCTCGGGGTCAAGC
>JAUWKK010000222.1 GCA_030614245.1 Planctomycetota bacterium
CAATAACAAAACCTCCCAGAGAAAATGCCGGCACGAGCATCGTCGAGAAACCCGCCCCCCCGGTGAAGCCCGATCCTGTCGAGACAAGTGATGAACTTGCCGCGAAGGCGCTCGCGGCTGCCAAGAAACATCGCGCAGACCATCCCGACGATATCGTCGGCGCCCAAAGCGCGTTCAAGGCCGTGCTGAGATACGGAGGAACGCCCGCCGCAGCAGAGGCACAGACCGAATTGAATCGGCTCGCCAGGCTCCTGCGGCAGCGAAGAGCGAAGGCCGTAGGTAAAGTTTTCGCAGGCGTCAAGAAAGAAGCCGAGACGCTGCTGGCCGCCGGAAAGTTCGCCAGGGCCAATGAAGCTTACAGGGCCTTCGTCAAGCGCTTCCCCGGCACGGCCGCCGCCGGGGAAGCTGAAAGGGCCATACAGGCCGTGATCGCGAAAGCAAAGCAGCAATTCGAGGCCGAACACCTGCGCGCCCAGGAGCTGATGAAACAAAAAAAACCGCAGGACGCGATCAGAGTCTACCGCAGCGTGATGGAATGGAACCTGGCGGAAGTGACTCATCTGGCTCAGACGGAGGTGAACGAGATCGAGCGGATACTTCGCGAGCAGCGGGCCGCCGAGGCCGCGCGCCGCGAGCAAGCCGTGAAACAGGCCCGGGCGAAGTTTGATGCCGCGCTGAAATTGCGGAAATACGCCGACGCCGCGGCTGCAATGAAGGCAGCGCTCAAGGATTCTCCCGAGGACGAACAGGATACCTGTGCCGCCATTGTGGACGACATGGAGCGCCTTGCCGCCCTCCACGGCAGGATTGTCCAGCTCATCGGGCAGAAACTCGGGCAGATTGACTTCGCGGCCAAGGGCGCGATGGGCAAGATCACAACGGTGACCGCCGACCGACTTGAAGTCGATGCGGGCAGGGTCAAGGTCGGCGTCAACTGGGCCGAGATCGGTAGCCGACAGTACTGCCGCCTGGTGCGGGACCTGACTGAGAAGCAGAACGGGGCGCAGTTGCTCGACCTCGCACTCCTGTATGCGTGGGAAGGCGACCTGCGCTCGGCGGAGGTCAGCCTCGGCGAGGCAAAGGCCGCCGGAGCAGCCATAACACAGACAGCGGCCCGAATCCTATCCATCAAGACCAAGACCGAGAATGAAGAAGGCAACAGGCGGCTGGCTGCGATCAGGAATCTCATCAATCAGGGCAAGTATGCCGACGCCGTCGGAGAGCTCGACAATATCGAGAAGGTGATGGCAGACACACAATTCCTGAAGAAGAGCTCTCTCCGGGTTAAGTCCCTCCGCGCGAAATGCGCCGCGCATCACATAACCTGCCCGCTCTGCTTCGGAAGCGGTCGAATCAAGTGCAAAGAATGCGGCGGCGACGGCAAGGTTATCCGGTGGAAGAAGTGCGCCGCCTGTGGCGGAACGGGCAAGCGCTCGGTAGTATCGGTGATGGGATTGAAAAGCCTTGTTACGTGTCGCAAATGCCGAGGCGCAGGCCGAGTGCGGCTGGTGGCCAAGTGTCCCAAGTGCGGCGGCACGGGGCGCGTGGTGTGCCCGAAGTGCAAGGGCTCCGGCAAGATCTATCGTTAAACAGCCAATCAGCGGCCGGCAGGGACGCTCTTCACTTGAAGTACCCGTCACACAACGTGCAGTTCAACGATCCTGCGGAAGTGATAGCCATAGATGGCAAGAGTGACGGCAAGCGGGAGCAACTCGCGGTGGCGGAATAACGTCCACACCAGAAGTTTCCAGTAATGAATCCGCTCCTTACCGAGGATGCCGAGGCTGAAAATGGAGCGCGCGAACGCCAGGAGCTTCCGGGAATCAACCCGATGCTTGATCGCAGGTGCCTTGTACTCTTTCAGGAACGTCCTGACGCGCTCGTAGTAGTGCTTTGGCGTGTAGATATATTCGAGTATCTTTTTGTATCCTTCGCACAGTGACTCAAGGCCCATTTGCGGCAGGATGTTGGTCGTGCCATCGACGTTATCGCCTGAGGATCGACCGGCGATGCGGCCATCCTTGTCCAGGCGTTCATGCAGCCTCGTACCGGGCAGGGCGTTGAGCAGGCCGACCATCGCGGTGACGATCCCGCTCTTCTGGATGAAATCAATCTGCCGCTGAAAGATCGATGGAGTGTCGCTGTCGAAGCCGACGATGAAGCCGCCCTGCACTTGCAGCCCGGCTCGCTGGATACGCTTGACGTCTTCGACCATGTCGCGGTTCTTATTCTGCCGCTTGCTGCATTCGGCCAGCCCCGCTTCGTCGGGTGTCTCGATGCCGATGAAAACCTGGTCGAATCCCGCCTCGACCATCAATTGCATGAGGACCTCGTCGTCGGCCAGGTCGATGGAGGCTTCGGTGCTGAACGAGATGCCCACCTTGTCCTCGTGCCATTCCACGAGTGCGGGCAAGAGATCGACCTTGAGACGCCTCTTGTTCCCGATGAAATTGTCGTCGACGAAGAAAACGCCGCCACGCCAGCCGTGCGTGTAGAGACTGTCGAGCTCGGCGAGGATCTGTTCGGTCGTCTTGGCACGCACCTTGTGGCCGAAGAGCGCCGTCACGTTGCAGAAGTCGCAATTGTAGGGGCAGCCCCGGCAGAACTGGATGCCCATCGAGGCGTACCGCTTGAGATCGGCAAGTTCCCAGAGCGGAGCGGGTGTCTCTTGGACGTCGGGGAACTCGGTTGACGTATAGACGCGCCTGGCGCGGCCCCGCTCGAGATCGGCCAGGAATGCCGGCAGTGTCACCTCGGCCTCATTGAGGACGAAATGATCGACTTCCTCGAAATCGTCGTGCTCGCCGGTGAACAGCGGCCCGCCGGCAACGACCCTGACCCCTGCCTTCTTGCACCGGGTGATGATCCGCCGCGCTGCCTCGCGCTGCACCACCATTGCGCTGACGAACACACAGTCGGCCCACGCCAGATGCTCGTCCGTCAGCTTGCCTATATTGACATCGACCAGGCGCTTCTGCCACTCGGGCGGCAGGATCGCGGCAACTGTCAGCAGCCCCAATGGCGGCAGGGACGCTCTCTTGTTGACGAACTTCAGCGCGTGCTTGAAGCTCCAGAAGGTGTCCGGGAATTCAGGGTAGATCAGCAGAGCATTCATTGAATCTCCTTGCTCCCGACGGCGGATGGCGCCCATGGAGGCGCACTGCCAGCGACCGCACGACGTGGTTGTGTCGGCTCTCGACGGGAAGAAGATGCTGGCTTATCTGAAGAATGCAAGCGTGGGGCCGTTCATAGGGTTCAAGCCATTTGCGTCGGTTACTCGGCGAAGTATACCACGACTGGGATGCCGGAGCAAGGGTGAAACGACAAAGTCTTGGTATTGGTTACGCAGACAGTTCCCTCTTGGGGGGTTCGGCTACTTCGGTAGCTGCAGCCTCTCCACGGCGGCACCTTCATCCTTTTCCCATTGCACCTGCGCTCGCGTTGTGCTATCATCCTGCGTGATGACCGCGCAACCCGCAAATCTTGACGGAGATGACGACATGCTTTCTCCCCGCACCCGAAAGGTCCTGTTCGCTTCGCTGCCGCTGTTCACCACGCTGGCTTCGGCCGCGCAGGTGGCGCCGCCTACGGCCGCCGAACTCCGCAAGCTCCAGGGCGTCCGCTGGTTCGGCGTAGACATTGGGGCCAAAAAGTGCGGCTACGCCCGCGAGACGTTCAATCGCGTCGAGAAAGACGGCACCATCACCTATGTCGTCGAATCCGACGTCCTGCTCAAGATTCAAATGCTGGGAACGACCCAGGAGATAGAGATCAAGGACAGCCGCACGTTCTCGAAGGACGGCAAGTTCCTCTCATTCCAGGGCGGAATGACATCAATTGCAGGCTCGCAGACCTGGGAAGCATCTGTCGAGGGCCATCTGATGAGAGTCGTCTCGAAAGTCGCCGGGCGTGAATCCGCCAAGATCATCCCGGCACCCAAGATGACGCTGGGCGACCTGCTGGGCGGGAACCTCCTCGTCCTGCGGGGAGCCAAGCCCGGCACAAAAGCCGACGGGTATCACTATGACGCCACCATCGGCAAGGAACTCGCGACCGTCGTCGAGATCGGCCGGAAGAAGAATATAATGTTCAACGGCGTCCAGACGGAAGTGGTCGCTATCTCCTCGCTGATCCCCGAACTCAATATCACCTCCACTTCGTGGGTCAGCAGCGAAGGCATCAGCCTCGAAACAGAACAGAGCGTGGGCCTCATGAAGATGCGCATGCGGCTCGAAGACGAGAAGCTGGCCAAAGACATCACCTACAGCCGCGACCTCGTCAACGAGAGCGTCATCAAGACCGATAAGTCAATCCCTGATGCGGTGAAGTGCAAGCGGCTCAAGCTGCGAATCGCGAACGTCGAGAGCGACAAGATCATCCTTCCTTCGCGGCGCATGAAGTACAAGAAGCCGGCCGAAGGCAGCTACGAACTCGTGTGCACCATCGAACGGGTCGATGTCGCAAAGGCGTTGCGTCTGCCGATCACGGCGCCCGAGATGAAGGAATACATCGCTTCCGAAGAGCTCGTCCAGAGCGACGCCCCCGAGATCGTCAAGACGGCAAAGGAGATTGTGGGAACCGAGACCAACTCCTGGCGCGCCGCCTGCAAGATCAACCAGTGGGTCCACAAGAGCCTCGCTAAGGTGGGCACGGCGACATTCTCGAATGCCCTCGACACGCTTCGCACGAGGGAAGGCGATTGCAGCGAGCATTCCGTCCTTGCCGCCGCGCTCTGCCGGGCGGCCGGCATACCAGCCAGGCAGTCCGCGGGCCTGACATACTGGACTCCGCAGGGCGGGTTCGCCGGGCATCAGTGGACCGAAGTGTGGGTCGGCCAATGGGTGGCGATGGACCCGGCTTTCGGCCAGGACATCGCGGACGCAACGCACCTGAAGTTCGTCGAAGGCACCCTGCGCGACGCGATAGGCGTCTATGGTTTCTTCAGCAAGCTCAAGATCGAGGTAGTCGAGAGCGAGTGAGGGTTGCGTGGCATGGAAAAGGACGGTGCGTGAGTATATGTTTTGCGTTTGCTGGAATACCGGCGGCCGGCTGCAGCCCCGTAAGGGGCGTAGTAAGACAGCCCACGGCAACGCCGTGGGTAACGTTGACCATTCGAATCGCAGCCCCGAAGGGGCGCAGGGCTGTAGCCGGGGCCGAGGCTTCCGAGCCCCCGGTTGGATGCTTGTCCTTCGCCCCTTCAGGGCTCTTGCGCTTTTTCGCACGGTTACCGGGGGTTCCGCTCCGCGTCACCCCCGGCTACAGCCCGTCGCTCCTTCGGAG
>JAUWKK010000015.1 GCA_030614245.1 Planctomycetota bacterium
ATGCAGGAGTAGGTGGCGGTGCTGCCACTCAGGTCATCGCCGTTGCCCCACAAGATGCAGTTCGTGATCGACAACGGTGATTCAGACTGGATTCCTCCGCCACGGCCGTTCCCTGCTGAGTTGCCGATTATCGTGTTGTTCGTGATCGACACCGAGGATGTGTGGAGATAGATTGCTCCACCTTCATTAGCCGCGGTGTTGCCCGCCATAATGCATCTAGTGATTGTCGCGGAGGAATTGTAGAAAAGAATGCCGCCGCCATCAGTACCTGCGTTGTTGCCGGTTATCGTGCAGTTCGTGATCGTCGTGGCGCTACCATCGCAGCGAATACCACCGCCGTTGTCCCACGCTGAGTTACCTATTATAGCGCAGTGTGTTAGTACTGGTCCGGAGCTACTGTCACAACGAATGCCGCCGCCGTCAGAGGAACTCCCCTCGGCCGTGTTGCCCATTATCATGCAGTCGGTGCTCGTCGGTGCGGAACCGTTGGCGCAATCGATGTCTCCAGCCCAGTGCGCCCTGTTGCCGCTGATCGTGCAGTTCCCAATGGTCGGAGATGAGTTGTCGCAGTATATCGCGCCGCCCTCGGTGACATACCCACCGGTGATAGTAAGCCCATCGACAACGGATGTGTCATCTTCGCCGTTATGGAAATAGAATCCACGATGTGGGTCTTCGCTCGTGCCTTCACAATCGATGACGCAGTTCTCTGGCCCAGTCTCCGACATGACGATGATTGCCTTGCCCAAGAAATCGATGTCCCGGTTGCCATCGCCAGTGTAGGTGCCGTCCAGAACGAGAACCGTGTCGCCATCCTCGGCAGCGTTGATGCCCTCCTGAATCGCATCAAAGGGATGTTCCTCGCTGCCGTCTTCGAGGGGATCGCTGTCGGATGGATCACCAGCGGCCGGATCATTGGCAGCGTCATCGTCCACGAAGATGGTCAGGGGTTGGTCGAAGATCGCGCGAGAGTGGCCCGCGCCGGCAGCAATGCTGACGGCCTTGGTGAGATTATGCACCATTACTGGCTCATGCCGGTCAGTCGAGGTGCCGTCGCCGAGCTGACCTTCGGCATTTGCGCCCCAACTCCAAGCATGACCATTGCGCGTGACTGCCGAGGAGAATCCTCCGCGAGTATAGGAGCCGCCAGCAGCAATGGCAATAACGTCACTGATGCTATGAACGCGAGTGGCCAAAGGTCGATCAATTGTTGTGTTATCGCCCAGTTGCCCAGTATGGTTTCTCCCCCAAGCCCAGACAGTTCCATTGGCCGTAAGCGCAAGAGAGTGTGTGTATCCAGCGGCGACAGCGACGATGTTAGTGAGGTCGAGGACACGCACAGCAGAGAGCCGCCGAGTTGTGGTGTTATCACCGAGTTGGCCGTTGGAGTTCCAGCCCCACGCCCATACGGTACCATCGCTCCTTAGGGCGAGAGAGTGCTGGCTGCCAGCAGAGATGGCGACGATATTAGCGACGTTTCGGACAAGCACCGGCTGGTGACGATCTGTTGAGGTGCCGTCACCAAGTTCGCCGCGGCCGTTGGCTCCCCAGGCCCAGACGGCCCCGCCACCTGTCATGGCTATAGAGTGTTCGGTGCCGCCAGCGATGGCGACGATGTCAGTGAGATTATGCACTTGCACGGGCTCATGCCGATTGGTTGTTGTATTGTCACCAAGTTGGCCGAATTGGTTTCTTCCCCAAGCCCATGCGGTTTTGTTGAAGGTGACCGCAAGAGAGTGCTGGGCACCAGCCGCGACACAGATGACGTCGGTAAGGTTGTTTGTCTGCACTGGTTCGTGTCTATCAATTATGGTGTTATCGCCCAGTTTCCCTGCATCATTGTAACCCCAAGCCCAAATTGTGCCGTCGGGCTTCAGGGCCAAGCTGTGGTCTGTCCCAGCAGCGATGCTCAGGACTCCAGCGAGATTGCTGACATGCACGGGTTCTGGTTCGCCTTCTTCATTGACGGTGCCATCGCCGAGTTGGCCAAACTTGTTATTGCCCCACGCCGCGACGTTGTTTGGTTCACCGGCAAAGGCGACGCCACAAGACAGCACCAGGATCACACAGCAGAATACACTCAGACGCTTCATAACATCTCCTTTCGCTCCATGCCCTTTGCTATTCGCATGTTTTGTTCGTGAGCCACAAGCAGTCACCCCAAGTCCCATATAAGCCCCGCGTCCAAGTCCCGCTACCGGTAGTATCCTCACGGGGCTGCATATCAGCCTACACACCTGGAAGCGCGTTGTCAAATGAAATCTTTGCGAGCTTCTCAGCAACCTGTGCGCTACATCCTCTCCACCGCCCCGCGCATCTTCTCGCGGTCGGCGTGGGCGTAGACCTGGGTGGTTTGAACTGAGGCGTGGCCGAGGAACTCGCAGGTGAGAATGAGGTCGCCGCCGGAGGCTTCGTAGATGCGCGTGGCGGCCGTGTGACGGAGGCGCAGCGCCAGCCCCTCCGCCGCTTCCGCCGTGATATTGCGGGGATTGTATTCCGCGGGCTTCAGATCATCAAACGAGCGTGGTTTCAGAGGGTATTCTGTCCGTTGGTTCCTTCGCGCCATCAAATTCGACTCCGCACGCTTGGCATTATAACCTCATGAACAGCAATGCTTTAGGTATGATTTCGCACGATCTCGTTTTCACTTCCAGATGAGCGGCCGACAACAAGGTCCATTTTTTTGCCATCGCGCGTAAAAATGCCGGGATATGCGTCGCCGACCGCGCCTTAGCCTCTAGGCGATACAGTAACTAGCGTTTTTTTTGACGCTCTGTGGCCCGTGGTCGCCCGTGTCGCGTGCTCGTCGCCCGCCCAAGGTGTCGATGCCTGCCGCGGCGGACGCCAACACGCCCGAGGCGGTGGCGTTTGGGGCATCGCGCTCCCGGCAGACTGCCCCACCGCACCTACGCCACCGAGCCCGAGGCGTCGCGCACGTCCGTCACGACACCGCCTTCGCATCCGCTTCAGCTTCTTCTCCCGCGATGTCAACGGCCGTCTCACAGCAGCGTCCCGTCGACCTGCCGGTAATCCGTGGGCGGCAGCTGCAACCAGCGGGCACGCCCCTTGTGCGCCAGCCGTGCCGTAGCACGCGGCATCAGGTCCTGCAATTGCCTGGGGTTCAAGTTGGTGGTGACCAGCATCCGCAGGCCTTGTTCGTGCCGATGCTCGACCACCCGGGCCAACCCGTCAAGCACTGCAGGCGAATGATGTCCTGCACCCAGATCGTCGAGAATCAGCAAGCCCCGGTAGTGCATCAACTGCTCAATACATCGCTCATACTCAGGCCCGTCAAGCCCGTGCCTCGAAGCTTCATTACGAGTTCGCCGCACGGCACCCGCTGCACTGCTTCTGGTTGTCCGTCGAGGTGCGCCTGGCGGATGAGAGCATAAGTCAACCGTGTCTTGCCGCTTCCCATATCGCCCTGCAGCACCACGGAACGAACCTTTGTCTGCCCTCGATACAAGGCCTTCACAGCGAGCTCAACCTTCTCTGGACACTCATCGATCGTCGCATCGAAGAACTGCTCTGGGATGCCGATGTTCTTCTGGCCCTCCGGCGTCCGCAGCCAGTTTGCACGGGCAAGGGACTCCTGCCGGGCCTTATTGGCGCGAGCCTCGTCCTCGGCCCGCCGGCAGGCCGCGCAGTTCTGCCTGATTTCCTTGCCGCCAGGCCATATAAGGGCGAGCACATCCACCTCGCCACACGTGCTACATGGCAACATCACCTGCTTCACGTCGAGAACATCGCCTATCGCCGTCGCATCATTCTTCCTTCTACTGTGCATTGCAACTCTCCGCAAACTGATCCATGTATTCCTCTTGCTGGGCCGTGAAGAGCGGGGCTGTCGATCTCTGGCCTTCCAGTAGTGCGTGCAGCTTCGACCAATTGACGTAAAGGCTCCTGATCGTCAGCGCCAGGCTTTTGATGAACCTATCACCGCTGTCCCAACATCGCGCAGCGAAGCGGGCGAAGTCCTCCGGCGAAACACCCGGATAGTTCTCCTGCCACTTCTTCTTCTGCACGAAGTCCCCCGTCGTCCAGCTGTAGGGCACTTCGTTCTTGCTATCGTAGAGCTCCTTGAACCGCTCGGCATGCGGATCGCGCCTGCGCCCCGTCTTCTTGCCCTTCGCCTTGGCCTTCTTCTTCGCTGGCTTCTTCGGCTTCTTCGGCTTCTGAGCTGGAGGGCGAGCCGAGGAGACATCCGCCCCGACGCCAACGGCGGCGGGGTCTGTATTCTCAGGTGATTCATCCTTCTCAGGTAATGCTATTGTAGCCGGTGACAAAGTGTCATCTTTTCCCCCCTCCAAAGGTGGCATATTGTCGTCTTTCTTGGCATCCCCACAAGACGACATATTGGCATCTTTCCTATCTAAAGGTGCCAATGTGTCATCGTTCTTCCCATCAGCGAACGTGAGTTTCCAGTCATTCCCGTGCCGCCCGTGACGCTCACGCCCCTCGATCACCTTCGCCTTTGCCAGTCGATCCAGTGATCGCATTAGCGTCCGCTTGTTAATGCCCGTCCGCTCCTCGAACCAGTCCAGCTTGACGTAAACCGTTCCGTTCCCGTTCCGTGGCAAGTCATCGAGAAAGCCGAAGACTACCAGATCGGTCGGTTTCAGCTTGCCATCTCTAAGCAGTGGCAGCAGACCGTAATAGAGCGGCGCATATCGCTGCTTTTTCATCGCATCCTCTTGGCCCATCGCACTACTCAGAGTGGCCCTCCTCGGGCGGCAACATTGCCAGTATCTGCCGCCTGATGTCAGCCCCCAAGCCAGGCCACGCGCACATGATACGGTCGAGGTTTGAGTCGAATTCGCGGTCAATTGTTTTGGGGGGGTCTTGTAAGTCTGCGTCCGGTGCGGACTTCTGGTTCTCGTGCACCGGCCTACGAAGCCGGGGATCGCAGGTTCGAATCCTGCCTGGCGTGCCATCCTACCAGCACAGCAGGCCGAGCAGTCATCCGTATCAATGAGCAGGAATCCTGCGGTGTCTTGAAGCCTCAACCCTCCTGAGGCGGGCAGGTGGGGTGAAGTAGGATGGCGCACGACCCTACCTGTCAACTTGAAGCTGACCGCCGCTCGCGTGCCAAGACACGACTCGCGCGCGTGTCGCCGAAGGCAGCTCTTACATGGCGTCCCTGGAATTATGAACTGCCCGCGCTTTTCCACTTGCAAAACAATGCCGGATACTGCATAATCGGTAAGCGATCTGTTGCGACCGCACATATAGCGTACCGCACGGGGCGGCTACGGGTGCCACGGTCAACTGTCTTAGGTTGGCCGTGCGTGCCCACGTCGAAGGTTTGCTTGAACGTGCCACCCTACGAGGCGGAAGAGCATGCCGGCGCAGCGACAGTTATTCACATCTGTGAAATAGAGGTCATATATGGCAGCAAGCAGTTCAACTGGTGCCGTCGGCGGAGCGGTTTCACGGCAGCGAGACCTTTTCAGCCCGCCGCCCGCACCGCCCACAGAAGCCAAGAAACGGCGATCCAACGCATCGTCTATAAAAAAGAACGCCTTCTCGATGGCGAAGGAACAGCGGGAGATATCCATCGCCGAGTTCTTCACGAAGAACCGCCACCTGCTCGGCTTCGACAACCCGCGCAAGGCGCTGCTCACCACAATCAAGGAAGGTGTCGACAACGCACTCGATGCCTGCGAAGAAGCCGGCATAATGCCGGTGGTGACCGTTGAGATCATCCCGCTCGAGAAGGATGACCGCTACCGCATCGTGGTGGAGGACAACGGCCCGGGGATTCTCAAGTCGCAGATTCCGCGCATCTTCGGTAAGTTGTTGTACGGCAGCAAGTTCCACCGCTTGAAGATGTCGCGCGGGCAGCAGGGGATCGGCATATCGGCAGCGGCGATGTACGGCCAGCTCACGACGGGCAAGCCGGTGATCGTCACGTCGCGGCATAATCCGAAGAAGCCGGCTCACTACTATGAGATAATGATCGATACGAAGAAGAATGAGCCGAAGATCATCGCCGACGACGAGATCGACTGGGACGGCCGGCGGCGCGGGACTCGCGTTGAGATCGAGATGGAGGCCCGTTACCAGAAGGGCCGGCTGTCGGTGGACCGCTACCTGCTCCAGACGGCACTGGCCAATCCGCACGTCAAGCTGATCTTCCGAGCCCCGGGCGAGAAGGAACTCGTCTACACGCCGACCAGCAACGTGATGCCCGAGCAGCCGAAGGAGATCAAACCGCACCCGCACGGAATCGAGGTGGGCGCGCTCATCTACATGCTGCACGAAACGAAGTCGCGCACGCTTAAGTCGTTTCTTAACAGTGACTTCTCGCGGGTCACTTCGCGCGTGGCCGACGAGATACTCGATCATGCGAAGCTGGCAGCGAAGGCCCGGCCATCGCGGATCGCCCGCCAGGAGGCCGACAACCTGCTCGCAGCCATTCGCAAGACGAAGATAATGAACCCCCCTACCGACTGCGTCGCACCCATTGGCGAGGAATTGATACTCAATACGCTCAAGAATCGGTATGAGGCGGAGTTTTACGTGGCCAAGACGCGGTCGCCGTCGGTCTATCGCGGTAATCCGTTCGTGGTCGAGGCGGGCCTGGCCTACGGCGGCAAGCAGCCGGCCGATAAACATGTACGCGTTATACGCCTGGCCAATCGCGTGCCGCTGCTGTATCAACAGGCCTCGTGCGCCGTAACGCGGTCCATCGCCGCCATCAGTTGGAAGAACTACGGGCTGAGCCAATCTGCGGGTTCGCTGCCTGTCGGGCCGCTCACGATAATGGTCCACGTAGGAAGCGTATGGGTGCCGTTCACTTCCGAGAGCAAGGAGGGCATCGCGCACTATCCCGAGATCATCAAGGAGATCAAGCTCGCCCTGTGCGAATGCGGCCGCAAGCTGAGCACTTTCGTCAGGAAGAGGCGCCGCGCCGTCGAGGAACATCGCAAGAGATCATACATCAAGCTGTACATCCCCCACATCGGCATCGCACTTCGCGAGATACTCGACCTCTCCAAGAGCCAGGAGGCCGAAGTAGTTGAGACTCTCACCGACGTGCTCGAAAGGAGCCGCAAAGGATGAGCACCAATCCCAACGTCGTCCAGTGTATCAAGAACGCCGCCGAGAAGATCCACACCAGCATAAACAAGCACGAAAAACCCTCGATGAAGTTTCCCATCAGGGCCCTCAGTAACATCAGATACCGCCCAAAGACAGGCTATTTCGAGATGAAGGGACTGCGAAAGACCCGCACCTTAACTTACAATACAGTAAAGACTTTCGCACAGACACTGCGGATGATGTCGCTGGCCAAGACGCTCGTGGAAACCGATGACATCGCGACGAAGCGGGACGCCTATTACCAGAGCAAGGCCTGGGCCGGTGCCCGCTTCGACGAGCAGCCCGAGTCCGACACCGTTATGGACGACATAGAAGCGTTCTTCGAGGTCAACCGCGAGCAGCTCGGCTTCATCCCCGACGAACACGGCGGCGCCGTCGCCGGCGAGCTGGTAGTGCTCGACCGCGACCAGGACACCGGCTCCCGACTGCGTATCGACTGCACGAAGTTCGGCTCAGGTGCCTACGCTGTCCCCAACAGCGTGGAGCATCTGGGATTCGAGACGAAGGCGAAATTCATCCTCGCCATCGAGACGGCCGGCCTCTTCCAGCGGCTGGTCAAGCACAACTTCTGGCGGGCGGCCGATTGCATTCTGGTCTCGATGGGCGGCGTGCCCACGCGAGCCTGCCGGCGGTTCATCCGGAGACTCTCCGAGCAATGCAGCGTCCCAGTCTACGCCTTCGTTGATGGTGACCCCTACGGTTTCTGCAATATCTACCGCACCCTCAAAGTGGGCTCGGGCAATGCCGCGCACATCAACAAGTACTTCTGCGTCCCCAATGCAAGGTTCCTCGGCGTGACGCCATCCGACATCAAAGAGTTCAACCTCGAGGACGCCACGCACCCGCTCAAGGAGGTGGACATCAAGCGCGCCCGGGACGCGCTGAAGAATGACCCCTTCTTCAAGCACCACGAGCCGTGGCAGAAAGCTATCAAGAAGATGCTCAAGATGGGCGTCCGCGTCGAGCAACAGGCCTTTGCCAGGCACAGCCTGAACTACGTTATCGACACCTACCTGCCGGCAAAGCTGGCCGATCCGAAGAAGTTCCTTCCATGAAAACCCACTGGATACGGGGTTATGGCGCTACAGGATGTGTAGTATGGTGGCCTGTATAGGCGTAGGGCTATTTCCGCGTATATAGCATAAAGCTCGACGTGGCCAAATCTTACACGCGCCTCGCGCCGTTCCTACATATGTAATGGCACGCTGATTGCTCCCTGTGACGGATGCTCCGGCTTCACGGGAATGACCCCGGAAGCCTGTGACGCGAATCCGTGCAAGGAGATGCCGCGATGCTTACTGCAAGCTCTCTCGCCGGTATCGTTTCGACGATACAGCAGTCGATCAACGGCGTGCTCAACCAGATGTCTACCGGCCTTCGGGCCTCGAGTTACAGCGTAGCCCCCGCTGCGGCCACCCTGGCCGACAGCATCGCCACACGCTACAACTCGCTCCAAGTAGAAATAGAGAACGCCGAACTGGCCGTCACTCAGCGTCAAGTCAGCGGCGGCGTAGGCGAGCGAATCGCCGACAGCCTGCTCGAGGTCCACCAGTTGCAAGTCCAGGCGAGCGGAGATCTGGCGCCCGAGGCAGTCGCCGCTATACAGAGCCAGATTGACGACACCCTCGCAAGTATCGAGAGCTCGCTCGAAACAGAGCTTGCCAATGGCGACCCGGCCTTCGAAGCCGGCGAGAAACTCCAGGCGATGCTCGAGGACGGCGTCGTCGCCACCGACGACTCCCAGGCAACCCTCGAGGCAATGAACGAAGTAAGTTTCCAGCGGGTGAGTATCGGCTCCGAGGTCCACGCGTACGAATCGAGCATCAGGATGAAGACATCCGAGGCGATCAGCATGGCATCCTCTTACGAGCAGATCGCCAGCGTCGATATGGCAATGGCTGCTGCCAGGCTGGTCCAGCTCCAGACGCGATCGATGGTGGGCATCAGCGTGCTCAGTTCGGTGCTGAACTTCGAGGCCGAGTTCGTCGGGCAGATCACCAGCGGGTGGAACTGACAGGCTGTTCCAACAAACACTGTCGACAGATGGCAGAGGATTCTATCTGCCGATACGCGCGCCCGCCTGCATCGTGCCGGCCAGAGCCGGCAGAACCAGGGACATCACCGCCCATAGTTTCAGGTTATTCATTGGGTTTTCTCCGGGGGCGGGAGGTTGGTATTTGGCTGACGGCTTTGGGGGGGACGGCATGGGTGAGGCGCGCGATTACCCTGTGGCTGGATGCTGTTGTTAGAACTTCATATTCTTATGAATTTTGCCAAGAAGCTAGCGCGGGCGTAAAATGCTCTTGATATGGAACCATGCCCCGCCCCTTTTGTTCTTGGTTGAATGTAAACGCCCATGTGGCCAGTCAATGCGTCGAATCCTTTACTGGGATCAAGCAGGGCATTTCTTACCAAATCATAATCTGCTTTTACTGCTTGGTACATTTCATCGGATAGATTGAACTCTGTAATCGAGTGGATATAACTGGGCGCATCAATATTTGGCCCCACAGTCCTTGCTACGACAACAGCTTTTCTCAGCTTTGCCAGTAAATGACTCTCTTCAAATTCTTTTTCACGGACATTGACAGGGTCAATCATGGTTATAGCCATTGTTTCCTTGAAAGTAAGTTCGTCGTTCTTTTTGTATTTCAATGGAATTGACTTTAATTCCCATGACCCAAAGTTGGGAGACTGTGCCGAATTCAGGGGCAATTGCAAATAGCGTTCAAGAACATGTCCACCCAACCCTTATTTACTCTGCCGTTTCGATATATAGTAACTTCATATTGATTCGCAAGGTCGTGAAGCTCTTTGCCAACAAGTTGTTGCAGTTTTGTTATTGCTTCCGAGCGCTCCATAAAGCCCCCCCCCTTTTACGGCAACAAACCGTATCCTGCTTGTTTTTCACATACCGTCAATTCATCCTTTGTGTTGAAAGCAAATAAGTCGTAAAAAACATCTTTTATCCTCGGAATTGCCATTTTATCCAAATACTCTTTTGCCGCATCAATGCCAACAAATTTGCGGTTGTTATTCAAGGCGGCTACGCCAGTCGTCGCACTTCCGCAAAATGGGTCTAAAATAATATCGTTCTCTTGACTGCAAGCTAAAATAACCCTCTCAAGCAGGGCTTCCGGTTTTTGAGTAGGATGTTTGCCGTATTTTTTCTCTCCATTTTTTGGAGTACTTATAGCCCAAACGCTTCTCATTTGTTTGTTCGGTTTTTTAATAAAATCACGATTCCAATCCCTGTTTTTTACAAGTTCATAATTAAAATAATGCTTTGCTTTCTTGTCTTTTCTTGCCCAAAGTAAAGTCTCATGGCTAGCAGTGAACATACGGCAAGCAAGATTTGGAGCAGCGTTAGGCTTGAACCAACAAATATCGTTTATTAGATGCCAGCCTTGCTTCTGCAAAGCAAAACCACACGCATATATGGAATGGTACGTGCCGGAAATCCACAAAGAACCATTTGGCTTCAGCACTCGTTTACAGGCTTGTATCCACTTGAAGTGGAAGTTAAAATCTTCTTCGATTCCCTTGCTTGTGTCCCATTCCCCCTTGTTGACGCTGACACGCTTGCCGGCATGGCATGTAAAACCTCCATTAGACAAGTTATATGGAGGATCTGCAAAGATAAGATCAATGCACTCATTTGGAAGAGCATTCAGAGTCTCAACAACGTCCCCATTATATAATCGCACATTCTTGCCGGAATAATATGGTTCTAGCATTGTCATATTCCTTTAATGCCAGACATGAGCATATTTCGTCCTGACCAGTTCCAGCATCTCACATCTTGTTCAATGAAAAGCCATTTAATAACCTTTAATATTAACTCTACTGAAAGACCATAGTCAAAAGATAGATTCAGATATTGCGTGTAAATATCAGCAGGGTCGTTACAGAGAAAAACTGAATTAATCAGGCCAAAAAGCTTTTCGTAATTAACGCTGTTCTCTTGTTTCTTTCCCTTCAAATCATTCAGCATATCATCATGCTTCGGATTATCTCTACCATTCATAAAAGTATAATTTTCAACATGAATAATAAAATCAAAACCTTTGTTTAGCGGGGCTGGCCTAGTTAGGTAAACTTTATTTCCACAAGCCAAAGATTCGACGTTGTAACGATATTTTGATGTTTTTTCCTTGTTCCCAGTTCCAGCCTTTTCTATTATCAGTTGATCTAATAATAAGGTTCTTAAGGCATTGCGGTCCTTCTCATGGCAGCCAGTTATACGGTCTAGTTTTATGGTCAACTCAATTTCCTGTACAGGCATAATTGCTACTTATGTCTTTATTCCAATGCTCCGCTCGCCGTAATCGATCAGCCTTCCCCCTCATCATACCCCATCACGACCGCCGGGTCAAACGCCGCATCGGCGTGAGCCATTTGCGTTGTAGCCAATTCGGGCTCGATAGCCGCGATGGCGGGTCTCCCTGTCGGTTGCGAAGTCGCTCCACTTCCGCAGCAGACTCTCAGGTGCCTCGCCTTTTCAGGGGGCCGGTATGCTGTCCATCCTCCCGGAGGTGAAACCACCAACTGGAGAGCCGGATGCGGGAGATCCGTAAGTACGGTTCGGAGGGAGGGGCGGTGCAACCCAATGCAGCGTCCCTACCCTTATTATGTCCCCGCTGCTCCGCAGCGAACAGACGGGCACGAGCGGCAAGAGCTTTTCCTTGACACGTCAAGCCGCCGCGTCTATCATTAGCCCAAGCTCATTCTGCGGCCGCTGAATCCCGCCTGTGGAGGGCCTGATAATACTCGCGCGCCGGAAAAGGATCGAAATTCTAACCGTAGTGGGCGCCCGCCCGCAGTTCATCAAGGCGGCTATGGTTTCCGCCGCTATCGATCGGCACGGCCGCGAGCAGGAACCCGAGATCGCCGAGAAGATCGTCCATACCGGGCAACACTACGACCACGAGATGAGCCGGATATTCTTCGACGAAATGGGCATCCCCAAGCCGGCCGTCAATCTCGGTGTCGGCTCGGGCAGTCACGCCGAGACCACCGGGAGCATGATGGTAGGAGTCGAGGCTGAAATCATCTCGCAGAAGCCCGACCTCGTGCTCGTCTACGGCGATACGAACTCGACGCTGGCCGGCGCAATGGCGGCTGCAAAACTCGATGTCCCGGACGCCCACGTCGAGGCCGGCCTGAGGTCATTCAACAGGCGAATGCCCGAGGAGATCAACCGGATACTGACGGACCGCGTCTCGACGCTCCTGCTATGCCCCACGCTCCGCGCCGTCGAGAATCTTGCCGCCGAAGGGATCACCGACGGCGTGCATCATACCGGAGACGTGATGTATGACGCCGCTCTTGCTTTCGGCGAGATCGCAATGAGGGAAAGCCGCATTCTCTCGAGGGAGAAACTCACGCCGAAGCGATACTACCTTGTCACCGTACACCGGGCTGAGAACACGGACGACCCGGCTCGGCTGCGAGGCATCCTCGACGGGCTGCGAGAGCTTGCCCGTGAACTCCCGGTCGTCCTGCCGCTGCATCCTCGGACGAGGAAGGCTATCGCCGCTCACGGATTTGAAAAACTTTGCGAGGGCATCAGGATACTCCAGCCGGTCTCCTATCTCGACATGGTCCGGCTCGAAAAGGACGCTACGGTCATCCTGACCGATTCCGGGGGCATCCAGAAGGAAGCATATTTCCACGGAGTTCCCTGCGTGACGCTACGAGATGAAACCGAGTGGGTCGAAACAGTTGAGCAGGGCTGGAACTTGACGGTCGGGGCCGATCCGAAGCGGATCGCCGACGCAGCACGGCAGGCCGGCACGGGGAAACAGATCGAGGAATACGGCAACGGCAGCGCCGCAGCGGTCGTGCTCTCTTGCATCCAAGCATCGCTATTGACCGATCACTGATGGCCGGCAGGAGCCTTCTGTAATGATTCTTGTTCTGTTGCCCGCTTACAACGAAGCAGAGGCGCTTCCCTTGCTGCTTCCAAAGATAGGGAAGGTTCTTGGCGCATCCGGCCGGGAGTATCGAATCCTGGTGTGTGACGATGGCAGCAGCGACCGTACTCCCGAGCTTCTGGAAGCTTATGCCAGGGAAATGCCGCTGGAGGTGCTCACTCACAAGTACAATCGCGGCCTGGGAGAGACGAGCCGCGACCTCTTCGAGCGCGCCATCGAGATCTGCGGGCCCGACGATGTGATCGTTCGCATGGACTGCGACGACACGCACGAGCCGGAGTTCATCCCCAAATTGATTGAGAAGCTCGACGACGGTCTTGACGTTGTGATCGCGTCACGCTTTCAACCCGGCGGCGGCCAGGTCGGCGTCGGCCGCTATCGAGCTTTCATAAGCTGGTGCGCGAACGTCTTCATGAAAGTGTTCTTCCCCGTCGCGGGCCTGAGGGAATACTCCTGCGGCTTCAGGGCATATCGAGCCGGAACGATCATCAAGTCGATAGAACACTTCGGCAACAATTTCATCCAGTTGAAGGGCTTCGGCTTCACCTGCACGCTGGAGAAGCTCGTCAAGCTCAAGCTGATCGGCGCAAGGTTCGGCGAGGTTGCCTTCGTGCTGCGTTACGACCAAAAACACAGTGAGAGCAAGATGGTATCCAGCATGACGATGCTGGGGTATCTGATCCTCGTGATCTGCTATCACTGGCCGCGGGGCGGATGGCGCAGCCTGTGGCGGGATCACGTGAAACGGCTGGAGTCACAGCCCGGCGGCTCCGGGAACTAGAGGAAACAGCAGGCATGTGCGGCATTTGCGGCATATTCTCCAACCCACATCCGCCTGCCGAGGCAGGCTCGGCGGCCCAACAGGCTCCGCGGGTGCCACGTTCAAGCAAAGCTTGGACGTGCATCACACACGGCCAACGGAAGCCCGTTGACCGTGGCACCCCGGGCAGGGATGACGTAATCCAGGAGATGATGACACTTCTGGCCCATCGCGGCCCGGATAGCGAAGGACATTGCTCGGGCCCCGGATATGCCTTCGGCCACCGCCGCCTGGCCATCATAGACATCGAGCACGGCGCGCAGCCCATGGCTTCCGCCGATGGCCGATACTGCATAGTCTTCAACGGCGAGATATACAATTATCTGGAACTGCGCCGACGCCTTATGCAGGGCGGGGTCGATTTCCGCACCGCCTCGGATACGGAAGTGCTCCTGCAAGTGCTCATTCACGAGGGCGTGTCGGCCCTCGACCAGTTGAACGGAATGTTCGCCTTTGCCTTCATCGACCGCGAGATGGGCGAGTGGCTCCTGGCGCGCGATCCTTTCGGCATCAAGCCGCTCTATTACACGGTTCTGGATGGTGAGATCGTCTTTGCATCGGAGATCAAGGCGCTGCTGGCGCATCCGGGCGTCGAGGCCGCCGCCGATTGGAAGGGCATGCAGCATTACCTGACGTTCCAGTACTGCCTGCACGGCGAGACGCTCTTCGACGGCATCGCCGCGCTCGAGCCCGGCTTCTATCTGAAAGGAAAGGCCGGCGAGATCACCAGAACCGTGCGCTATTGGGATACGAACTACCATATCGACGAGCATCATACGGAGGATTACTTCAAGGACCGCCTGCTGTGGCTTCTGCGAGACAGCGCCCGGCTGCAGATCAGGAGCGATGTCCCGGTGGGCGCGTATCTATCGGGCGGGATAGATTCGAGCATCGTCGCCTCGATGGCGGCCGAGCATCTCGGCGGCACCCTGCCGGTCTTCCACGGACGCTTTGCCGAAGGCGCCGCCTATGATGAATCCGCCTATGCAAAGGTGATGGCCGAAACGATCGGCGCCGAATACCATGATATCGTGCCTACGGCCAATGACTTTGCGGAGCTCCTGCCCGACTTGATCTACGCGCTGGATGCACCGGTGGCCGGGCCGGGTCTCTTCCCTCAGCACATAGTCAGCCGGCTCGCGGCGGAGCACGTGAAGGTAGTCCTCGGCGGCCAGGGCGGCGACGAAATCTTCGGCGGCTACGCCCGATACCTCATCGGATACCTGGAACAGGCACTCAAGGGAGCTATCTTCGAGACGCAGGAAGAGGGCAAACATATCGTTACCCTCTCGTCCATCATCCCAAATCTGCCCGTCCTGCAGCAGTACCGCCCGCTCATGCAGCATTTCTGGCGCGACGGGCTGTTTGATGAGATGGACGCGCGGTACTTCCGGCTGATCGACCGCAGCCCCGACGTCGAAACGCTCCTCACCGGGGATGCCTTTGCTATATTCAACCGTGATGAGGTCTTCGCCGATTTCCAGAGAGTCTTCAACCATCCCGATACGGTGTCGTATGTCTCCAAGATGACGCATTTCGACCAGAAGACGCTGCTCCCCGCACTGCTCCAGGTCGAGGATCGCATGAGCATGGCCGTGTCGCTGGAATCCCGCGTGCCGCTGCTCGATACGCGGATAGTCGATACGGTCACGAGCATGCCGCCGCCGATGAAGTTCCGGGGCGGCAGGACGAAGTACATCTTCAAGAAGACGATAGCGGGCCTGCTGCCGGCTTCGATCTGCGACCGAAAGGACAAGATGGGCTTCCCGGTCCCGCTGAGCGAGTGGATGGCGGCCGGGCCTGTGTGCGATTTCGTGCACGATGTGTTGATGTCGAAAGCCTGCGCCGAGCGCGGTCTGTTCTCGCCGGCTGCTCTCGAGCGCCTGATGAAGAGGGAGGCTCGCTTCGGCCGGCAGCTATGGGGCGCGCTCTGCCTTGAGCTATAGCACCAGCGGTTCATCGATGCATAAAGCGCGGCCCATGATCGGAAACATGCCGGCCAGACTTCTCCAGACCTGACCGATGATCGACTACTGCAATGCATGATGACTCCCCACAGCGAGCATACGTTATCGAGTCGCTGGGCCGCTATTGGCCGGCGGGCGGCGGGCCGGTACGCGATCTGCCCATCAGGCAGGTGGCCCCGCCCGAGTTGGAACACCTGCCGCCGCAAGGGGTCAGCGTCGCCCTGCCGCCCTGGGCCGAGGATACCGGCGTCCCGGGCGGGCTGTGGGTCCCCGCTCACGCTGTAGCCGCTGGCGACGAACCCGAATGGACGCGGACGGACTGGCTCCGGGCCGCATTCTGGTATCTCTCGGGCGCTGCCGAGCGCGCTCATGAAGAAATCAACGGGCCAATACATTCGTATGCACTCCGGTTGAGAGGTTGGGACGAGCGGTTCCGCCAGAGAGCCTGGGTGAACCGCATCGGCCTCTTCCTCAGGCGCTGGGCGTCGAAGGAGGCCCAGATCGGCGAAGAGCAGCTCTTCGGGCCTCTGCCAGAGGCCGAGATCGTCCTGACGCACGACGTAGACGCCGTGGCGAGGACGGCGGCTATTCGCTGCAAGCAGACGGCTTTTCACGCTTTCAATGCGCTGCGGCATCTCGCCGGCTTTCGAGTGGGTCAGGCGGTCGGGAAGGCTCGGCAGGCGTTACGGTTCTTCTTCACCTCCGGCGATTACTGGCGTTTTGATGACATAATGCGGCTGGAGGAGAGCTGCGGCCTGCGAAGCCATTTTAATTTCTACGGCGGCGCCGGCCAAGGCCGTTCGCTCGGGCAGATGCTGATCGATCCCGGTTACTGCGTCGGCGAGCCGCATCTGAAGGCGAAGATCCGCGAACTGCACGCCGGCGGATGGACTATCGGGCTGCATCCGTCGCACGGTGCCTGGGCCGATCCCGAGCAGATCAAGGTCGAGCGACTGCGGCTCGAGGATGCACTGGGAGCGCCTGTGACAAGCTGCCGGCAGCACTGGCTGCGATTCTCGTGGGAGCACACGTGGGCCGCCCAGGAGGCCGCCGGGCTGCGGCTGGACACGAGCCTCGGCTATAACGACACCCCCGGCTTTCGCAACGGCTCCGCGTTGAGGTTCCGGCCATGGTCCGGGAAGTGCGGCGGCCCGATGGCCATCGAGGCATTGCCGATGGTATTCATGGACTCTCACGTGTATGATTATGGAGAAGGTCGGGGTGGCACGTTCAAGCGAAGCTTGGACGTGGAGCAGGGCCAACCGAACACGGCTGACCGTGGCACCCAGGCCGGCCCGATGTTCGCATTCTGGCTCGACGAGGTCCGCGCCGTCCGAGGCACGGCCACGGTCATCTGGCACCAGCGGGTTCTGAGCAAAGATTACGGCTGGGGCGAGGGCTTCCGGGCGCTGTTGGATTATATCGAGAAGCCACGGGGCGTGGAGCAGGTTTTCTGAACGTGTTCAGCAGGGTGCGAAATGCCGGTTGCAAGGCACCCTACAGCCCCAACCCTCGCAATGCAGGCAGGCAGGCACGGCCAACCGAGGACGGTTGACCGTGGCACCCGGCG
>JAUWKK010000008.1 GCA_030614245.1 Planctomycetota bacterium
AAGCCGGTTATCAAAGACGTCGGCCATCGCCCAGAGCTTAGTCGGTCCATGTGTGCTGAGCGCGTCGACCGCGGCTCCGCTGCCGCGTCCGCCGCAGCCGACCAGCGCCACCTTGATGGTGTTATTCTCAGCGGCATAGCTGCGGGCAGCGATGGCGCCCGTCAGCGCCGTGCCCGCGAGGGCACGGCCGGAGTGTTTCAGAAAATCCCGGCGCGAGCCGGAGGAGCTGACTTCCCTGCTTTGACTGTTCATGAAAACGGTCCTTTCTCTCAATCGTACACTGCTCTATTCGAATCTAAACCACAATCTGCACGATAATAGTATGCAATGAAGCGGCTGCGGTCAAGGGCCAAGGTTGCCTGACGAGACCGGCCGTCTCCTCTTTATCTGTGTTAATCTGTGGTTCCATTTGCCGCTGCCGGCCTTTTTCCCTTTGATGAGTCCAATGAAGTGCGCTACACTGTGCTTCGGGATGACCCGCAACAACGGAGCTAAGAAATGAAGAAGACAGACAGCACAACACCGGCCTTCCGGTGCTTGAGGTGCCGGTGCCGTGCATTGAAATAGCGAGGTCATAAACGGCATGGGAGTAGAACCATGAAAATTGAATCACTGCGATTGAAAAACTTCAAGACATTTCAAGACGTTAGCCTCGAAGACATCCCCAGATTATGTGTTGTTGTCGGTGCGAACGGGACGGGCAAAACAACCCTTTTTGATGTCTTTGGATTCCTCAAGGATTGCCTACTCTACACGGTTCAAAGCGCCGTGCAGAAGCGCGGCGGATTCAATGAAGTTATCAGTCGCGATCATCAAGAGGAAGATGTCCTGATTGAAATTCAATTTCGGATGCCCATTGCGGAGATAGAGCGACTGGTCACGTATCATCTTGAAATCTCCAGAAAGAACAATCGCGCTTTTGTGAAACGGGAAATATTGCGGTACAAGCGTGGGCGCTACGGATCGCCTTATCATTTTCTGGATTTTTCAAACGGGGAAGGCTTTGCCATCGCTAACGAAGAAGACTTCAACAGGCCCGATGAGGAATTGACCAGGGAGAACCAAAAGCTGGATTCAAACGATATCCTGGCGATCAAGGGTCTTGGTCAGTTTGAGAGGTTCAAGGCAGCAAATGCGTTTCGGCGACTTCTCGAGAACTGGCATGTTTCGGATTATCACATCAATCTTGCCCGTGGCAGCAAAGACGCAACGGGATACGATGAACATTTGTCAGTTTCGGGAGACAACTTGCAGCTTGTCGCACGAAATCTGTTCGATAACCACCCAGACATCTTCAATAAGATCATGAATGTTATGAAACGTCGCGTTCCCGGCGTAGACAGCATCAATCCGATGACGACGCCAGACGGTCGTTTGTTGTTGAGATTTCAAGAGGGTTCATTCAAGGATCCTTTTATCGACCGTTATGTTTCCGATGGCACGATCAAGATGTTTGCCTATCTCGTCCTGCTATACGACCCTTCTCCCCACCCCTTGTTGTGTGTGGAGGAGCCCGAGAATCATCTCTACCCGACAATTCTCCATGACCTTGCGGAGGAGTTTCGTGATTACGCCAACCGGGGTGGGCAGGTCTTTGTTTCCACGCATTCACCCGATTTCCTGAACGCAGTCAACCTGGATGAGGTCTTCTGGCTCACCAAGAAGGACGGATATGCACATATCCTGCGCGCCCGGGATGATGATCAAATTCGTGCCTACATGGAAGATGGCGATCAGATGGGCTACCTGTGGAAACAGGGATTTTTCAAGGAGGCTGATCCGAAATGATGACGCTGGTCTTCTTCCTTGAGGAACTCTCCGCCAAGGTCCTGTTGGAGACATTATTGCCCCGGTTCATCCCGGAAGAGAGGTTTGACCTCTGTTTCGTACCGTTCGAAGGAAAACAGGATCTGGAGAAACAGCTGGTTCGAAAGATTCGTGGATGGCGAACGCCCAAGACACACTTTATTGTCTTGCGTGATCAGGATTCCGCTGAATGCAAGGACGTTAAACAGCGTTTGGACGAACTTTGTAACGAGGCCGGACGGCCTGAAACACTTGTACGTATCGCCTGCCGTGAGCTTGAAAGCTGGTATCTGGGAGATTTGCAGGCGGTTGAAAATGCTCTTGAAGTAAGGAATCTTGCTTCGAAGCAGGACCAGCCAAGATACCGTGACCCTGATGCATTGAGAAATCCCGCTCAGGAACTTGAACGGATTACCAATAGGAGATACCAAAAGGTTTCGGGTTCCCGGGCCGTCGCCCCACTTATGGATATCGAAAATAACCGGTCCCGAAGCTTCCAGATATTTGTGTCAGGAGTGAAACGGCTTGTTGCCACAGGAATGTGAGAGGTAGACACATGGCGAGAAGAAACGGCGAAACCAAGGCCGAGTGGCTGGCTGCGGTGCCCTCGCCACCCTCCTCCGCAAGCACGGAACGAAGGAATGAACGAAAGCGAATAGCGCAGAAGCGGCCTGCTTCCCCGGCAGGCCGGTACGTGTCTGACGAGTCTATTCGCCCTCAGTGCTGGCTTTAAGTCCGTCGAGCGCTCCGCCGTCGCGCTTGCAGACGCGGAAGCAGAAGCTCCACCGGCCCCCAATCTGCGCGATCTTCACGAGCACCCGGTTCCAGCCTTTCTTCAATCTGGCGTCGACCTTGTCCTGGGCTATCTTGATCGGGCGCGCAACGTTGTGCGCGTGGACGACCTTGCCGTTGATCCAGACTTTGATGCCGTCGTCGCTGCCGAGTTCCAGCCGCACATCCTGGTCGTCCGGCGACCAGATGGACGTCTTCATATATGCGGCCCGGTTGGCGCCGCCCAATGCTGTTTCCAGGTTGATGATCTGCGGCCCGACGCCCTTGGTGAGAGCCTGCCATTTCACGTTCTTGGCGTCTTTCTTCTCGGGTGCAAATACCGTATCGAAGGCCGAGCCTTCCGTGTACGGCCCGCTGATCAGCCACGACGTGACGTAGCCGCGATACTTGTCCATCTCGTTGATTATGCCCCTGGCCCTGTCGCGGAGTCCGGCGTTCTTTGTGGTCGCGATCACCTTGTTGAGCGCGGCTCTTGCCTGGTCGGGGGCAGCGTTGCGGGCATTGCCGGCAATCTGAACGAGCGCCACTTCGGCCTCTGCCTTCACGTCGCTGTCGGCCATCGCCGCCTCGACGAGTTTGAGCGCATCGGCTGAACGCGCAACGGCCATTCCGCTCAGCACGGACTTCTTTTCGGCCGCGTTAGAGGCGAGTTTCAGCGCCAGCTCGTACATCTTCGCCGTCTCGGCGGAGCTGCGCTGGTCGGGCATGTTCGCCATTCGGATGTCGCCCCGGAACGCGAGCACCCTGTGGGTGCTGTCCCTGGTGGTTTTGATGATGCGCAGCATATCGGGTGCGGGAGCAGCGTCCGGCCAGCCCTGCAAGCTGCGAATGGCCGCGGTGAGTACCTCTGCATTCGAGGCCTTGAGCTGACGCCTCACGGCGCGGAGGGCATTCTTTCCGCCCAACCGGCCCAGCACGCTCAGCATGCGGACCTTGGCGTCCGCGTCGGCCTTGTCCATGCCGCTGATGATGGCAGCCGTGCGGAGCTCGGTATCGGCGACTCGCATCGCCGACGAGGCCAGAGCCTTCTCTATACCCGATCGCTCCGCAGAGTTCTTGTTGTCCAGCAGGATGGCGACGATTGCGGGCAGTTCCATCTGGCCGCCCACTGCGGCGAGGCCCTGTATGGCCGCCGTGCGGATTCTCTCATCCTTGTCACGGGCGGCCTTGACCATTGCCGGCGCCATCGTCTTGTCAGCGCGGACGGCCAGCACTTTCATTATGCCGGCCCGAATGGCAGGGTCGCGGGAATCCATCAGCTTGCTCATGGCCTGGCTGACGCCCTCGCCCTTGATGCGGTTGAGGCTGTTGACGGCTGCATCGCTGTCCTTACCACCGGACGCCGCCGCCCTGGCCAGGACCGGCACGCTCGATGCATCCCCTATTACGCTCAGCGCGTTGATGGCCGCGATGCGGACGCTCTCGTTCTTGCTCTCGACGAGCTTGGTCACTTCCGGAGCCGCCGCAGAGTCACCGCGAGCCGTCAAAGCGTTAATGAGAACTACCTGCGCTTCAGCCGGAATGGATGCGAGCTCGGCCGCAAGGGCGTTCGTCGCCGCCTTGCCCGGCATTTCGGCTGCGAACTTGCCGGCCGCGCGGCGCAGGTCGACGTCCTTGTCTTTCATCAGCCCCAGCAGTGTCTTGGCGGCTTTCTCCTTTTCTGAGAGCATGATACCCCTCAAGGCCGCGATCCGGATCATCTTCGGATTGCCCGTGGCGAACATCACGTTCCTGTAGATGGCAGCCGCAGTGCCGCTGTCGCCGTCGGCTAGCATCCGGTCGGCGCACATGAGTCGCGCGTCGGCTTGCAGAGTCTTCAGATTGCTGGAGACCTTCGCACCCGCCAGGGCCGTGGCGGCGTCGGTGCTGCCGATATGACCGAGTGCGCGTATGGCGGCCCGGGCTATGTTTTCGTCGCCGGTCATCAGCCTGGCGAGGTCGGCGACTGACCTTCGGCTGCGGCGTGCGCCCAGCGACGCTATCACGCCGATCTTGAGCTTGCCGTCGAGTTTGGCCATAGCTTTGCGGAGGGCACGGCTGGCTCTGCGGCTGGGATGCCGCTCCAGCGCGAAGCGCGCCATGTGCGAGAGCTTCGGGTCCGGCAGCAGTTTCGCCAGCGCCGGTATGCACGCATCCGAACCGATACGCCGCAGCATGCGGCAGACGAACTGCTTGCAGGCGTAGGTCGCGTCGGGGGCGGCGAGTGCCTCGAGCAGCTTCGCCTCGATGGCCTCGCGTGTCTCTGAAGTAGTCGCCTGGCGAATGTTCTGCTCGATGGCCGCCAGTGGCGCGCGGCTCTCGTTCCAATCGTAAGTAACCAGATCATCATAGACGTCGCCCATTGCAATCCCGCCGGCCAAGACCACCATCGCGGCCAGAATAACGCAGGGGAGGGAGATACCCTTTCCACTCATAACTTTCTCCTCGTTCATTGGACTATCGTTATATGTTGTATTCAATTGGGCTACAGTTGCCACGGCTCACGATATGGGCGGCCTAGCAGCTCGCTCGCGCCGGGATCGTTGATGATCTCCTCCTTGTCGGGGTTCCACTTGATCTTCCGTCCGCTCAACATTGCGATCTCGCCGAGAAGTCCGACGCTGATGGAGCGGTGTCCGACCTCGGCGGGGCAGATGGTCTTCTTGCGGCTGATGATGCAGTCGACGAAGTTCCGCTTGTGTCCGCCGCTGTTGTAGAGCTTGATTTCGCCGGCTCCGATCTTCTCTCTCAACAGGCTCTTCGGGTTGGCGTCGATTTGTCCGCGCCTGACGTAGACCCAGCCCTTGTCGCCGATCCACTTGGTGCCCATCGGATTGATGCGGTCGTTGGTCACGTTTATCTCGACGCCGGTCTTGTATTTGCAGGTGAAGTTGTATTCGGTCGGGGCGTCGTAGAGTCCGTCTCTCGGGTAGTTGCCCTTGCCGGCGATTTCGACGGGGCCGGTGTAGTCGTATCCGAGGCCCCAGTGGGCGATATCGACGTGATGACCGCACCAGTCGGTCAACTGGCCGCCTGAATAGTCCATGATCCAGCGCCACTTCCAGTGCGGGCCGAAGCCGCAATAGGGCCGCCACGGCGCCGGGCCGAGCCAGAAGTCCCAGTCGAGCCCGCCGGGTACAGGTTTGGGCGCTGTGCTGCCGCCACCGCCGCCGGTCGGCAGGCCGACCTCGACGCGATGTACCTTGCCGATGCGCCCGTTGCGGACGAGCTCGCAGGCAAATCGGAACCTGCCGCCTGAGCGCTGCTGGCTGCCGGTCTGCCATATCCTGCCATAGCGGTGGACGGCGTCGCACATGGCGCGGCCCTCGCGGATGCTCCTGGCGAACGGCTTCTGGCCGTGGATGTCGCACCCGGCCTTGGCCGCTGCGATGGCAGGGATGGCGTGCCAATGGTCCGGCAGCCCCGTCATGATCGCATTCAGATCGCCGCGCCCGATCAGCTCGCGGAAGTCCAGATCCGCCTTGCAGTCCCCGATTCCGTATTTGTCGTTGACGTGTTTCTTGGCCCGCTCGCGGTGCCCGCTGTCGACGTCACAGATGCCTACGAAGTGCACCCTCGAGTCGCCCAGTAGTTCCCTTAGATCGCCTGTGCCCATTCCTCCGACGCCGATCGCCCCCATCAGAATCTTGTTGCTCGGGGCATCGGCACCCAGAACGCTGGATGGAACAATGGCGGGAACAGCTATGACCGCACCGGCAGCCGTCGCGGCCCCCTTCAGGAACCTGCGGCGCGTTAACGTGCGTTCTTCTCTCATCACATGGTCTCCTTCGCAGCCACTAATCGGGTCAATGGGTTCGCTCGAGAGACAATATCGCGGCATCGTGCGAGCCTGGGATTCTGCCTAACTACACGTAATATGGGCTGCACCTTATGGATATTCTGTCACCAAGTCAAGGGCTGGCCGGCACGAGTTGTCAGAAAACATAACGTCGGTACGATCACACGGTAAAGCGGAATGAAGAATCTTTGGCGGGATGATCGTTCAAGTTGTGAAAGATGCTTCGCTCAGAGCTCAGCATGACAAGGCTTGGTGTTTCTGCGAGTTCCTAAATGGCGCGCCTGTAGAGGGAGTGGAACCACAGATGAACCCGCCATAGGCGGGCAGGCGCCTGCCTGCCTCGGCAGGAGGGTTTTCCGAATGCGAATTTGCTCCGCCTGCCACATTACGGCAAAAGAGCAAGATCCTATAAGACTTACGTATACATCGAAAATGTGGATGCGGAATTGCTGAGGCCACGATGGGAAATTCCAAGCGGATACGGAATTACTGAAAAAAATCGAATTTTTTTGTGAGAAATACCCGCCTTGCGCTACTATAGAGGTAAGGAGAGACATCCAGGAGAGGCCTTGTGGCGAGATCAGATGCAGAACTGGTCGCCAGCACATTGAAGGGCGAGCGAATGGCCTTCCGCGAGCTTGTACTACGTTACAGCGCTTTCGCTTGTGCCCTGAAAGGAAACACGGCCAACCGAAGACCGTTGACCGTGGCACCCGAAGTTCCATTGCAGGGGGGTGCCACGTTCAAGCAAAGCTTGGACGTGTCTGCGCCACAATAGGCCGCATTGATGAGGCTGGATATCACGCAAGAAGCCGTCTTGAAAGCCCTCAAGGGCTTGCATTCGTTGCAGAAACCTGACCGCTTTGGGTCTTGGCTGTACGGGATCACCAGGAATATGTGTTTGGCTTGGCTCCGCAAACAAGGCGAACCTCCGGTTTCTCTCGAAGGTGTTCTCGTGGAACACCTGACCGCTGGTGATCCCGTCAGCCTGGACGTGCCCGAGCGGAACGAGCGCCGCCGCGAAATCCGGCGGGCCATGCCGTACCCGTCCGCCTATGGCGGGGGCAGGCGGGCACGAGACGGCCCGCATTGCCGCCCGAGGTATTGAGGCGCTACAAGGACGATTGCACCAGAATGCTCCGCCTCGCAAGGCGGAAAGCGATATAGTTCTCCTGCGAGAGGAGACGGCAGCGAGCGCGCCGCTGAAAGGGGACCCAGCGGAGCGCTCGCTGCGTTTCAGGGGTCGAGCTTAACGGTTCCGGGCGCCCATAGCAGAAGATCCCCTCCTGAGGCGGGCAGGCGGGCCGTAGGCAGGCAGGCACGGCCAACCGAGGGCGGTTGACCGTGGCACCCGGCGGCGTTCGGCCTCAGGCTATCGCAGCCGACAATCGGCCGCGAAGCGGCCGGGGTATACAGCCTGGGGCTTCGAGCCCCAGGAGTCCGATGATATTACATACGTGCCCTGAAGGGGCACGGCTCTCTTTTCCTTCGCCCCTTCAGGGCGGCTCGTCTTGCTTCGCTCCTTTACTGGGGCTTCAGCCCCCGGAATCAGACAGTATAATAGCGGTGCCCTGAAGGGGCACAGCAGATGATCCTTTCCTCCGCCCCTTCAGGGCGGCTCGTCTTGCTTCGCTCTTTTACTGGGGCTGAAGCCCCAGCCTATATGCCCCCCGGCTCTCAGCGGCTCCGCAGCGAGGAGCAGACGCCTGCTTTACGTGGGGCAAGCCCTCCAAAGGCGGGCAGGCACCCGATGAACACAGATAATGATTCTTTCTAACCTGTGAAGCAGACTTTCCAGTCTGCTGATTAATTGGCAGGCTGGAAAGCCTGCCCCACGGTGTTCATCTGTCGTTCCATACCCGCCTCAAGCGGACAGACGGGCCATCTCGGCATCCAGACCACCTTATCTGTGTTTATCTGTGGTTCCACTCCCTCCGCAGGCGGGCGGGTCCGGTCCAGGGTCATTCGAAAGCCGCTCCGCTTCTGGTCGAAAAAAGTGAAGAATCCGCAGAACTTTTCCATTGTGCCGTGAAGGGCGGAATACTCTCAGGGCTGCGGGGAAGATACTTTTTCGACGTGCCATAAGTCCGCTCATCACAAGCGGCACCGAACAATGCAACCGGCTCCGATCATCGACCACCTTGCATTCGGTGCGGGGCGGGCCTATACTCGGCGCAGCGTATCCCGGCTGACTTTCCGAGGGCTCCGCGTGCGGAACGCTTGCGTAATGTTGCTCGTCCTGCTTGCCGCTGTGGGCTGCGAGTCGAATCGGGAGCGGCTGAGAAGGCTGCAGCTCGAGCGGCGGATTCAGATGGAGGTCGTTCAGTCGTTCCGGCCGCCGGTTGTCGACGCTATTGCGCTGGCAGAGGAACAGCCGTTCGCCGGTGCAGAGCGCGCGGGGCGTGTGCTGGTGAGGCATCCGGCGGGGATGGCGAAACTGGCCCGTGAGGTGGCCGAGAGGGTCGCGGGGATGTATGGATTCGTCGAGCGGCATACGGCTGTCAGGTGGAGCTTCGGTGTGGTCATCGAGTTGATTCGCGTCGATGAAGCCCCTGCGGTGATTGTCGGCGATCGCGTGGAACTGGTCGGTGGCAACTGCCTGGTCAGGCTGTTCGTGCCGGCCGACGACGAGACTTTCGCCTCGGTGGTCCGGTCGAATCCACTGTTTCCATACTCGTTCGTTCACGAGATGACGGAGCTCTCGCTGGCCTGCCCCGCACCCGGCCGCAACCCGCTGCTGCTGGCCGTCGAGATGGACGACAAGCGCATCATCAACCACACGCGATGGTTTCGTGAAGGAATCGCAAACTACGCCGGCGAACTGGTAACGCGCGATTACTGCGGGGCCGGTCACCGCGAGATCATACACAACCGGCCGTTCGCAGCCGTCCACGATGCCGGCCACCTGCTGGATCAGTGGAACGGCTTCTCGAACCGCTTCCAGGAGGGGCGATACGAGAAGACCTACTACAACGCGGCGCTCGGGATGATCCTGCAGATTGTCAGGCTCAAAGGCGAAGCCGCGCTGCGGCGAATGCTCGATGATCTCGACAAGGAGAGTCTGGCCAACGGCGCTGCTATCGAGCGAGCGATGCTGCGGCACGTGGGGATGACGCCGGCACAACTGGCAAAGAGCATCACGGTTCCGTTCATCGGCATCGAGCCGCGCGACCTGACCGAAGCACGGGCCAAGAACCTGGGCATAGACGCGCCGTGCGGCGTGGTTGTGCTCAAGACGCGCCTGTTCTCACCTGCTCGCAAATGCGGCCTCGAGCCGAACGATGCAATCGTAATGAGCAATGGCCGGCCCGTGCAGAGCGGGAGCCACCTCGAGCGCCTGCTGATGGAGCACGGAATCGACGCCCCGATGCGGCTGACGATCCGGCGTGCAGGACGGCGGATAGTGGTAGCGGTCGAGCCAGTGCGGCGCCCGCGCCTGAGCCTCCTCGAAGAGAGCTGGCTGTGAGGAAGGGCGAAACACCGTTTGCGGGCGCGACATTATAGAGTGTATCGTTCTTAGCGCTACAACGCCAGATTCTCGCACGGTGCAGCACCCAAAGCCTTGCGAGCCAAGGAGTTGAGAGCTCGCCTACCTTGTCATTCTGAGCGTAGCGAAGAATCTTTCGCGTGATGGACGCGCGATCTCTTCAGAAGCGTTGGTACGCACTGCATCTACAGCTCGAAAGATTCTTCGTTGCTTCGCGCCTCCTGAGCCCACATGGCCCGCCTGCCTCAGGCAGGGGCGCCCCCGAGGAAGAGGCTTGATATTCAACTCATGGCGGGCAATAACGGTGAGTCCGAGACCAGGAATTAGTATCATATAATGGTATAGGGCCTTGACTTTCTATCGGAATCGGTGTATACTTTAATCATTGGATCTGTATTAACTTGATGGTGGCAAAGTCGGCATGTGGCCGCAGTGCTACCCATAACTGTTCCTGATGTGAAGGGGAAGTGTGATCATGTCGATCAAGCGTTACATTCTTATGTTGGCAATCGCCGTGGGCCTGTTTCATGCAGGCATTCCAGGCTCGAATGTTTTTGCCGAGGACAACTATGAGCCGAACAACGCGCATACTCAAGCGTATAACTTCAGCGGCTCGCCGGGCGTGTGGCTCAATACGATCGATGGATTTGGCGAACAGTGGGACGACGACTGGTATAGGATTGCAGTACCCACCGGGCAGGAATACCTCCATGCAGAGATGACTTTCGACCGGGAGGTCGGTGATGCCAGCTTCACGCTGTATGATGGCACGGGCGGCATGGTCGCGGGTGCCGGCTGGCTGCAGACCGGCTATGTAATAGAGGTGATTGTGCCCGGTCCTGGAATCTACTACCTGTTGGCTGCGGGTGGCGGCTCTGGGGTCGCGTATGATCTTTACTGGCAGACCGCTGGCTTCGCGGATGACCCTTATGAGCCGAACAATGAACCTGGAAGTGCCTATTATCTGACAGATCGGGAAGGCGTGTGGCTCAGCGACATTAACGGCCCTGCATTTGCGTGGGATGACGACTGGTACATGCTGCATGTGCCATATGGCAGGCAGCGCCTGGTCGTGGACTTGCAGTTCACCCACGCGCAAGGCAATCTGGATATGCTCTTGCTGGACGAAGGATTGAACTGGATACAAGGCGCGTGGTCATATACCGATAACGAGCGCATCGACGTTCTGCTGCTGCAGCCGGGGAACTACTACGTTAATATCTCTACCAACATGGAAGAACCGCTGTTTGGTGGGATGGGTGCTGCTGAGGGAATGGGGCCGGCGTCGCTGGGGAACTCGTACGATCTCGTTTACCAGACGCGGGAAAGCCCCATGGCGTGGGTCGATGCCTGCGCAGAGATGGACACCAGGACATCAAGTGATGCCATCAGCGCCGATCCGAGACTTTGGGAAACTGGGTACTACTTAAACTTCAACAGCGGCTGGGCCTTGCCGATCACGACCGCCTCTGCTGAGATCACCCTGCCCAATGGCATCACCGACGACGTATGGTCTTCCGCCCCGGCATATCTCCAGTGGGATGACGCCGACAGCAGTTTGACATGCTTATTCATCGATCCCATCATGGGATGGGCGTCTGTAGGTGTCACAACCGAGCCTTTGTTCTTGCACGAGGCGTCGGCCGTTTCTGCTGTGCGTCAGACGGTTCCACCCATTTTGACCGATGACGTCCAGACGCAAACGGTAACGGTCGTCTTGACGGTCGAGTCGCCCTTGGACGGGATCGATAGCGTGTCGGTTTTTATGCCGGTGGACTGGATGGTACCGGAAGGGCTGTCATACGCGGTCACACCGGGGACCATTCCGGCAGGCTTCTCGGAGGGCTGGCAGCCGGGAATCTTTGCTGCTGATGATCCTTCGACGCTCGTCGTCGGTCAAACGTATCAGTTTGTGGTGGATATAGAGGTGGCCCGCTCGGGCGGCATGAGCCAGGCGGCGATGGGCGACCTGCTGCACAAGCCCGGTATTGAGATAGAATGCGGCCGGCAAACGGGCACCGCGAGCGCAGTCGGTGTCGAGATAACAATTGGCGTGGATGAGGGCGTTGCCGCCACTTTCAGGTCAGGTGAGCCTGTTGTGTTCGAGGCGCAGGCGCGTAAGACCCACAGGTTGCGGTTCGAGTGCATTGCGGCAGCGACGGGACCGCCGACAATAACATCCGATATAATGATCGGCAGGCTCAAGAGGGACAGCCTCCATGGGCCGGTAATGTACGAGTTCTTCGTCGACATGGACGGGGAAAACGTTACCGGAGCCACCCTGACCACGCCCGGCGGCACCCCATATGAGATGGAGCTATACTTGGAGGACAGCGTCGAGATCGAGTTCTGGTATGAGTCAGCAAACGAGGCCGATCTTGCGGACTTTGGCCCCGGCACCTACCAGATCGATCTTGTCGGCGGCGACGGGGGCGTCGTGAGCTATTCCGTCGATCTTGCGGAGGGTACTTACCCGACGCAGATGCCGCAGTTCGATCTGCCAATGGGCTATGAGACTGACGACAGGACGCCGCTCATCTCATGGCAGCCCGTGAGCGATCCCGCCATCGACACCGTATACTTCGAGATTGAACAGAATGGCGGGGACTTTGATGACGAGGTGGAGTCTGGAACCGCCGCAACGGGGTACACCCCGGACCAGGAACTGGATCTCGGCGCATACATGCTCTGGCTGGCCTTCGTGGATAGCGATACGGGAACGACGAACGGAGCCGACTACTTCTCGTTCTGGGGCACAGAGGCCACATCCTTCATCAACATCAATGAGACCTATGAGCTGGTCGCGGACAACTTCCTCGACGTCGGGAACCTGTGGCAGTATGACGTCCACGTTACCATTAACGACGGCATGCCGGCCGATTTCTGCGACACGATGAGCATGGAAGTGGTCGGTGCCGAGAACGTCGAGGGCTTCGATACAATGCTCGTCACGATGAACTTCGATCTGACCGGCTACTGGAGCGAAAGGGCCTGGTACTTGACGGACGACCACATTGTTGAGGTGCGCGAGCGGGATGATGAGGAAGTCTATCTTGTCAGGGGCGGCGATCCCCTCGAGATGTTCCCGCGCTCGGTTAGCAGCAGCGCCAACGACAGGATGGTAGGCTCGGGTCTGTATCGGTTCTGGTGGACACGTCGGCCGCAGCAGACCTCGGACGGAGCTCAGGAGTCTTACATCACCTACCTGCGGCACGAGACCGTGACCGTTCCGGCAGGCACTTACGATTGTGTTGTTGTCTACCACACGCAGGAGATGTGGGAAGAAGGGTCAGAGGAGATACGTGCTGCCACGTTCTGGCTCTGCCCGAATGTGGGTATCGTGAAATCAGAGCAGTCTGAGTTCGAGTGGGACGCCGGGCTGGTGCACCAGATGACGTGGGAACTGACTGCGACGAACGTGGGGCCGAGGGCGCTCTATGTTGACGATAACGCGCCGGACGATCCGGGCCCCGGCGATCCGGCCATCAGCGATCCGAACGAAGACGGCTCGCTGCAGCATCCGTTCGATGCTATTCAGGAAGCGATCGATGCTGCCGAGGATGGCGACGAGGTGATCGTCCTCGATGGCACCTATACGGGCGAAGGCAACCGCGACATGAGTTTCGGTGGCCGGGCTGTCACCGTGCGGTCTCAGAATGGCCCCGACAACTGCACCATCGACTGCCAGGGCAATCCCGACGTCGAAGCCGATTGGTACGACGGATTTGACTTCTGGACAGGTGAAGGTGAGGACTCGGTTCTCGACGGTTTCACCATTATGAACGGATACATTCTCGGTGGCGGAGCGATCTATTGCGAGCGGACGTCGCCGACGATCATAAACAATATCCTTGTCAACAACTCGGCAGGGGCAGGAGCTGGTGGCGCTATTCTCTGCTGGAAGTCCCATCCGTATATTGCGCACAATATCATCCGGGAGAACACCGCTGCACAGGGAGCAGGCATCTATTGCGAGGACTCCTCGCCGGATATCTACGACAACGAGATCGCATCCAACACGGTTGGCGCCGAATGGGGAGACGGCGGCGGCATTTCCGTCTGGGACGGCTCCGATCCGATTATCGAAGGCAACATAATCCACAATAACGAAGCAGCAAGTATCGGCGGCTCCGGCGCCGGCGTATACGTTACCAGTGATTCCTGGCCGTTTATCACAAGGAATGCAATCACCGGCAATACTGCGGGCTTCGCAGGCGGCGGCATCTGCTGCTACCAGGCATCAGCGCTGATCGAGACCAACATCATCGCCCAAAACGAGGTTCTGAGCCTCGGAGGATACAATGGCAACGGCGGCGGCATCTACTGTGGAGACTCCACGTCGGATATCACCAACAATACTGTTACGGCTAACACCGCGGCCACAAATGGCGGCGGCATATACTGCTACGGGGCCTCTCCGACGCTCGTGAACAACATACTCTGGGAGAACCTGGCGGCGGCCGGACACGAGATCGCTCTCGAAAATGCTTCAACGCTGACGATCTCATACTGTGACGTAGACGGCGGCGAAGCCGAGACCTCTGCCGCCGGCGGCAGCGCGTTCACCTGGGGCGCCGGAAATATCGATGCCGATCCGCTCTTTACCGGCGATTACTGCCCGAGTCCGGGCAGCCCGTGTATCGATGCAGGCTTCGGCGATAACGGAGTAACCGTGCCTGTGACGGATTTCGGCG
The DNA here is from genome assembly GCA_030614245.1 of Planctomycetota bacterium. Classification (GTDB taxonomy): domain Bacteria; phylum Planctomycetota; class PUPC01; order JABMSA01; family JAUWKK01; genus JAUWKK01. Next base: position 14,558 of record JAUWKK010000008.1, read on the forward strand.
ATTTCCCGAGGTTCGACGACCCGAACGTCGAACCGAACACCGGAAGCGGCACGCCGGATTTCGTTGACATCGGAGCGTATGAGAGACAGCCGGAAGCCGGCCCGCCTGCGGTTGATACCGTCGCGCTCAGCCCGGATGTCCCAAGCCCCAGGAGTAATGCGTCGCGAATCATCTGGACGGCACTTGCCACCGGCGGGCAGGACCCCGAGTTCATCTTCAAGCTCGATGACGGAAACGGAATAGTGACGGTGCGCGACTGGGATGCCGGCAACGAGTGGGAATGGACACCCGGCACTCCCGGCGTTTATGCCGTCACCGTCTGGTGCCGCTCGGCAGGCTCGAGCGAGGAGTTCGAGGCCGAGCAGACGGCCGATCCGTACACGATCGTCCAGGCCGGCGACACTGACGGAGACGAATGTGTGAACGTGATGGACCTGCTGGTCGTCCGGGGAGCTCTTGGCCAGATAGGCAGTTCAATCAACCCTCCGGGGGCTGATGTGGACTTCGATGGCGTTGTCAACGTGATGGACCTGCTCGCCGTCCGCGGCACGCTCGGCAGCGGGGCGGGATGCCCGTAGCCCCGCGCAGAGCAGGTGACAGTAGACAATCTGAACCTTTCGACTGTTCCACTGTTCCACTGTTCCACTGTCTGAACGTGCGGCAGGCTTTTAGTATGTTTAGCGTTTAGAGTAGCGGCAGCCGGGTTGCGGCCCCGTAAGGCCTGCCGTAGGCGGACAGGCATCTCCTGAGGCGGGCAGGCAAGCACAGCCAACCGAGGACGGTTGACCGTGGCACCCGGAGGCGTCTTGAGCCCCGTCAGGGGCGAAGTAGAATAGCCCACGGCAACGCCGTGGGTAAGGTTGACCTGTAACACCACAGCCCCCAACGGGGCGCAATAGTGCTGGGAATCGGTAACATAGAAAGTCTGCTCCACATGCTTCTCTTTGTGGTCTTGCACCAAGCGATCAAGCCCACGTTATGAGGCGCATCTCGAAACTGCAATTGAGATCGGAATGGCGCGGCCTGACGCGGACGGTTACTCCGCATTGGCCACTCTGGAAGCAGTTGACTTCGCCGACGAACTCGTGCGAGCCGTCGGGGTTCCTCCTGGCCCAATCCATCGGAGCTGCCAGGCCGGAGGTTATGTTCCCTTGCGGATCGAGGCTGCCGGCGTAGAGTTCGACGGCAACGTCATCAGGCTCAACCTGGCCGAGCTCGAGCGTAGCGTGAAGCTCGATGATGCTGCCTACGCGCGGCTCTGTCCGGGTGTCGAGATCGGTGTGGAGCACCTTGACGTTGTGCCATTCGCTGCGGAGTTTTGCTTTCCAGGCGGCAAGGGCCCTAGCTCTCGACAGGTCTTCCGAGATGAACTCTTCCGAGTGCTCCGCGCAGGAGATATAGAGCTCCCTGGCGTATTGGTGGACCATTCGGTTCGAGTTGAAGATGGGGCACAGGGAGCCCATTGCAGCCTTCATTCGCAGTATCCAGCCGCGTGGCAGGTGATCGGGGCCGCGATCGTAGAAAAGCGGTGCGGCATCCTTTTCAAGCAGTTCGTAGATCGCGTTCGCTTCGGCACGGTCCTGGTCGGTGAGGTTGTTGTATATGGTGCCGCTGCCGATCGCCCAACCGATCCCCGGCTTGTAGGCTTCGTCCCACCATCCGTCGAGGATGCTCATGTTCAGGCAGCCATTGGCCGATGCTTTCATTCCACTTGTCCCGGACGCTTCCTGCAGGCGCCGGGGCGTGTTGAGCCAGATATCGCAGCCCTGAACGAGGTACCGGCTGACGGCCATGTCGTAGTTTTCGAGGAAGACGAGACGCCTGCGGAATTCCGGGAGGCGGGCGACCCGAATGAGCTTGCGGATGAGATCCTTGCCCTGGTTGTCATTGGGATGCGCTTTGCCGGCGAAGATGATCTGGACGGGCATCTCGGGATTATTGAGGATGGCGGAGAGGCGCGGGAGGTCATGCAGGAGCAGCGCCGCGCGCTTGTAAGTTGCGAATCGCCGTGCGAAGCCGATGGTCAGCACGCTGGAATCGAGAACCTCTTCAGCAGCTTCGATGTCGGCCGGCGGCGCGCTTATGCGTATGAATCTTTCGCGGAGGCGTCTCCTGACGAAGGCGACGAGTCTCTCGCGCCGGCGGTCGTGGGTGCGCCAGAGTTCTTCAGCAGGAATCTGGTTGACTGCATCCCAGATTCTGGCGTCCGACGGGTCTTCAGACCACTTTGGCCCGATATAGCGATCGTAGAGCTCGGCCATTTCGGCAGATATCCACGAGCGGTAGTGAATGCCGGTGGTGACGTACCCGACCGGCACTTCGTCGTCGGGCACGCCTTGCCAGACGTTCAGCCACATTCGGCGTGAGACTTCTCCGTGGAGCTTGCTCACGCCGTTGATCCGGCTCGAGAGCTTGATAGCGAGGATTGCCATGCAGAATAGCTCGTTCTTGTCGGTGGGATTGACCCGGCCCAGAGCGAGGAAGTCTTCTCTCGATATGCCGAGTTGCTCGCGAAAGCCCACGAAGTACTTCTCTATCTGTTCGGGCAGGAACCGGTCGATTCCAGCCGGTACCGGTGTGTGCGTGGTGAAGATGTTGCCCGGGCGGACGGCTTCGGCTGCGACGGCGAAATCGACTTGTTTCTCCTGCATGATCATTCGGATGCGTTCGAGTGCGAGGAATGCGGAGTGCCCTTCGTTCATGTGGCAGACGAGAGGCTTGCGGCCGAGAGCCGCGAGCGCCCTGATGCCGCCTATGCCCAGGAGTATCTCCTGGCGAAGGCGCATGTCGTTGTCGCCGCCGTAGAGCTGGTTGGTGATAATCTGATCTTCACCGCGGTTATCACGGACGTTCGTGTCGAGCAGCAGCACCTCGACTCGGCCTACGCGCATCTTCCATATCTGCGCGGTGAGAGGCCGGCCGGGCAACTCCACCTGAACCGTCAGCGGCGTCCCGTCAGGATTCTCGAGCAACTCGAGCGGCATGTTGTAGAAGTCGTTTGTGGGATAGCGCTCCTGCTGCCAGCCGTCCGAGTTGAGGAACTGCCTGAAGTAACCCTTCTGGTAGAGGAGTCCCACGCCGATGAGGGGCAGTCCGAGGTCGCTGGCTGATTTCATGTGATCGCCTGCAAGCACGCCGAGCCCGCCCGAATAGATCGGGACAGCTTCGGTGACGGCGAACTCCATCGAGAAGTATGCCATACACCAATCGCCGGAGCTTTGGCTTTCTCTGTGGAACCAGGTCGACTGCGATGAGAGGTAGTCGTCGAGCCGCCTGCAGCAGCGCTCGAGGTGCGCGAGAAATCCCGGGTCGCCGATGACCTCTTCATACCGTTTCTGTGATATGGTTCCGAGCATTGCCACGGGATTGTGGCCGGTCGATTCCCACAGATCACGATCCAGCCTGCGAAAGAGTGCGATGATCTCGTGATCCCACGACCAGAACAGGTTGTGAGCGAGATCGCGCAGTCGATCCAGCGCTTTGGGCAAGGATGCAACAACAGTGAAGCTATGCACCGGACGCATAGGACTTCTCCGGGCAGAAAAGGGACGTGCGTGCAAACCCGCCGAGGCGGACCGGGATACAAGACAACATCGACACAGTTGGACGGACTGTGCCTTTGATCTGAGTATCGTCAGGAATCGCTGCGAAGTTAGGTGCCTTCGTCAGTACCGCTGCGGCTCGAGGAGTTCTTCTTTCCATCTCCGAAGACGACGTTGGAGACGCAGAATGATGTCGGCATGCATCTGGCAGACACGAGATTCCGACACATCGAGCACCTTGCCAATCTGTTTCATCGTAAGCTGCTCGAAGTAGTAGAGAATGATGGTGAGGCGTTCCTGCCGCGGCAGCGATTCGATCGTATCGAGAAGGGTCTGTTGGATTTCCTTGCGGTGCAGTGTCCGGAACGGGTCGGGAGTGCGGACGTCCTGGATAATATCGATGCGGCGAACGTTCCCGCCGTCGCGTCCGCTGGAGTAGCTTGCAGTGAGCGAGACCGAGCCGGGGTTGATTGTCTGTCGGCGAATGGCGTTGAGTTTTCGCACGTCGAGCCCGGAGTGCTCCGCGAGTTCTGCATCTGTAGGCGGGCGCCCGTGCTCGACTTGCAGGACCTGGATCGAGTTTGCGAGCCGGTGCGCCTTCATTCGGAGGACCCTCGGCGCCCAGTCGAGGTTGCGCAGTTCGTCGATCATCGCGCCGCGCACTCGCTGAGTGGCGTATGTTTCAAACTTCACGCCCAGATTGATGTCGAAAGAATCGATGGCATTCAAGAGGCCGAATGTGCCCGAAGAGACGAGGTCTTCGAGTTCGACCGTCCGGGGCAGATCGGCGCGAAGACGCTCGGCGAGCATGCGCACGAGCGGCATGTAGTTTATGACCAGTGTATTGCGCGTCTCGGGGTCGCGGAGCGCGGTGAAACGCACCCAGTAGCCGTCCAGTTCGCTCTTGCTGATTTCATCATCGGGGCGAAAGGCCCGAGGAGATGCCTCGTCCATTGGCAATCTTTCGTAAACGACCTCGTGCGCGGTTGGCCATCCTGCTCGCACTACCCGTCTCAAGGCTTGCAGGAGCCTTCGTGAGCATCCGACGACGCGCAACGATACGAACTGCGAGCGGTCTTTTCAAGGGGTATTCGGTGCAAATCATTCCCGGCGGAGTTTCTTGCGCATGCGCTCTTGAATGAAATCCGGGACGGCGTACCCGGCGTTGCCGCCCAGGGCAACGATCTCCTTGATGCGGTGAGAGCTGAAGTAGGAGTACCTCCCGCTGGTGACCAGCAGAATAGTCTCGATGTTGGGGGCCATCGCGCGATTGCCGAGTGCAAGCTGGAGCTCGTTCTCGAAGTCTGACATAGTCCGCATCCCGCGGATGATGATTCGGCTGTCCCGTGCGCGAACGTAGTCGACTGTCATTCCATCAAAGCTGTCGACGATGACGTTGGGGACGTCTTTGGTCAGTTCGCGGATCATGTCCACGCGCTCTTCGGCTGAAAAGAGCGGGTCCTTGTCCAGGTTGACGGCAACCGCGACGATGAGCTCGTCAAAGATACTCGACGCCCTTTGGATGATGTCGAGATGGCCGTAAGTGACGGGGTCGAAGCTGCCGGGATAAACCGCTCGTTCCATAGTGGTTGAGTCCTGAGTGGTAATACTCAATCCGTCGAGCGCCCTATAAGGATGGAACCGCAGATAAACACAGATACCGAGTCTTTATTATCAGCGTTCATCAGCGTTCATCAGCGTTGATCTGTGATTGCCTTTCTTCTGAAACCTCGGATAAATACAGAGAAGAGCGAAACAGCGGATAAACACAGATAAACACAGATACCTAGTCTTTATTATCAGCGTTCATCTGTGGTTACCTTTCTTGAACGTATGGAACAGCAGATAAACACAGAAACACACACATAGGAAGTCT
>JAUWKK010000392.1 GCA_030614245.1 Planctomycetota bacterium
CCTTGGCCGCTACGCGGCCAGGAATCAGCTTGCATGCGGTTCGGGTTGAAAACATCCATTGCCTCTGGAGCACGGTTGTCCAGCATACCCCACGATTTGGATATAGACTCTTTCGCACCCGTTCCGCTTGAAAACCAGATGGGGTTCTGCGAGAATCGGCGCGGAGTGATCTGATGCACGATGAAGTTGGCCTGACGACAACTGTTCCCGTGGAAGTCCTTTTCGCCGCGAACTGCCGGCCTGTCGATCTGAATAACATCTTCGTCACCGCTGATGATCCTGCCTCGATGATTGCGTCGGCCGAGGAGGCCGGCTTCCCGCGCAATATATGCGCCTGGGTGAAGGGCATCTATACTGCCGCTCGCAGGGCCGGCATCCGGAGGGTGATAGCCGTCGTTCAGGGCGACTGCTCGAATACCCACGCGCTGATGGAGATACTCGAATCGGAGGGGGTCGAGGTCGTCGATTTCGCGTACCCATACAAGCGCGACGCGAAACTCCTGAATGAGCAGATAGATCGGCTGTGTTCGATCTTCGGCGTGAGGCGGGCGGAAGCCGAGGCGCAGAAGGAACGGCTCGACGCCGCGCGGAAGCCCGCGCTCGAGATCGACAGGCTCTGCTGGCAGGAAGGCCTGGCTACCGGCGAGGAGGCGCACCTCTGGACGGTATCGAGCAGCGATTTCAACGGCGATCCCGATGCATTCGCGCTCGAAGCCGAGGATGAGATCGTGGAAATACTTTGCCGCGAGCCGCAAAAGAAAATGCTGAGGCTGGGATACGCCGGTGTGCCGCCGATTGTGAGCGACCTCTACGCCTTTCTGCGTTCGCTTGGGGCGGAGGTCGTCTTCAACGAGGTCCAGCGGCAGTTTGCTATGCCTTACGAGACCTCCGACCTTGTCGAGCAGTATACGCGCTACACGTATCCTTACGACGTCTTTCATCGGATCGATGATATCATAGCCGAGTGCCGGCATCGCTCGGTGGCGGGGCTGATACATTACGTGCAAAGCTTCTGCTTCAGGCAGATACAGGACAGGCTGATCCGCGAGCGGGTCGATCTGCCGATTCTGACGCTCGAGTTTGATCGTCCCGGGCGGCTGGATGCCTCGGCGAAGACGCGGATCGAGACGTTCCTGGAGGTATTGCGTGGCTGATTCGCGCTCCCGTGGCAGGAAGATTGCGGGCATTGTGATCCGCCTGGCCGTGGCTGTCGGCTTGATCGCCTGGCTGGTCGGCAGCGGCAAGCTGAAGCCGAGCGATATTGCATCAGCGCTGACGCAGCGGCCCGGCTGGGTGGCAGCGGCGGCCGTCCTATACGCCGTGGCGACCTTCATAGGAATGATCCGCTGGTGGGTGCTCCTGGCCGCGCAGGGAGTGCGGCTCAGGGCGTGGGACGTTGTCCACCTCAGCTTCATCGGGTTCGTTTTCAGCTCATACATCCCCGGCTCGGTCTCCGGCGATCCGGTCAAGGCCTATTACGTCTCCCGGGAGACCCACAAGAAGACCGGCGCGGTGATGAGCGTGCTGCTGGATCGGGTGCTTGGGCTGTCCATGTTTGTGACAACCGCAGCGGTCGGTCTTGCGATCTGGCTGATCTCCGGCGGACTGGAAAGCATTGACGAAGCGATGCGCCCGAAGGTGCAAGTGCTTGCGTGGGCTGTTTTTGCGATTGACGCGATGTTCCTGCTGGGCTTCGCTGTGTTATGGAGCAGGAGCCTGCGGCATAACGAGCTTTTCAATCGGTTTCTCGGCCGGCTGCCGCTCTCGGGCACCGTGCGGCGCGTCTACGATGCTGTTTTCGTGTATCGCGATCGGCCCGGGCACGTCGCCGTGGCGGTCGTATTGGCGTTTCTGCTGCTGGTGCCGATAATACTCTCGCAATACTGCTGCGGTGCCGCCGTCGGCGAAGAGCGGCAGTCTGTGGGCAGCTACTTCTTTCTGGGATCGATAGGCGTGGTGGTCAATGCGATCCCTCTCGGCCCGATGGGAATCGGCTCCGGCGAGGCCGGCTACGACGTCCTGTTCGGCGCTTTCGGCTCGGAAGAGGGCAAAGGTGCGGCGCTGATTGCCATGCTGCACATACTTATGTTTGTCTGGAACCAGATCGGCTGGATATTCTACTTCAGGGGACGCGACAAGTATCGAGCGGCGTTTGACGCCGGTTCGGCAGAGGGCGTCGCCGCAGGCGGCGAGATCGAATGACGCAGCCAGAAACGGAAACCGAGCCAAAGCCGGAGCGGAAGGCTTCGGAGCACGCGACAAAATTGGCCGAATACGTCGGAGTGGTACACGTGCACACGAAGTACTCCGACGGCGTCGTCGACATGGATTCGGTCATAGACAGCGCCCGCGATGCGGGGCTGGATTTCGTCGTCATAACGGACCACAACTGCGTTACCGCGCTCGAGGCCGGCTGGCAGGGCTGGCACGACGGCGTACTTATAATCGTCGGCGCCGAGATATCCGCCAGGGCCGGCCATTGCATCGCCTTGAATGTCGAGAAGGGCGGGAACATCAAGCGACTCAGGAAGAAGGCCCCGGCGGAGTTCCTGGGCATCATAGCGCGTAACGGCGGGTATTCCTTCATCGCCCACCCCAGGGGCAATGTGCGCCGCGAATTCAACATCAACGTCAAGTCATGGAACGACTGGGACCTTGAGACTTTCGATGGGATCGAGATATGGTCGTACATGCACGACTGGGTGCGGAACATCACGCTGACGAGCTTCTTCGAGGCGGCCCGGAACCCCGGCGATTTCATC
>JAUWKK010000350.1 GCA_030614245.1 Planctomycetota bacterium
CCAACCGAGGACGGTTGACCGTGGCCCCCGGCGGCGGACTGAACACATACGAGCATGGCCCGCGACATGCCACGGCTCGGTACCACACCTTTGCCGTTGCCTCGGAGCTGCTGCGCGGCTATAGTCTTGCACGACGCGATATGTGCCGATAATCAACGCCTGACTGCTACAGAAGCGCTGCGACATGAGCACCCACCGGATCATTTTCGGCGATTCGAGACGTATGCCGGAGCTGGACGACGAATCCGTCCATCTCGTCGTGACTTCGCCGCCATACTGGTCGATCAAGGACTACGATCACCCGGGACAGATCGGCCGCCACCAGTCGTACGAGGATTACCTCGGCGATCTGCGCGAGGTTCTGGCCCAGTGCCATCGTGTTTTGCATCCAGGCTGCCGCGCGGCGATCAACATCGGCGATCAGTATCTCAGGGCGAAAGATCACGGACGATACCGCGTCGCACCGATCCCGGCCGATACGATCAGCATCGGACGCGAGCTTGGCTTCGATTTCATGGGTAATATCATCTGGCGGAAGATATCCACGACGAATACTACCGGCGGCGGCTCGTGGATGGGGTCCATCTACTATCCCCGGGATGGACACGTGACCTATGAGCACGAGTACATCATCCTGTTCCGGAAGCTGGGGGACTGGCCGCGCCCCGGCGAAGAGTCCAAAGCCAGGAGCAGGTTGACCAGGGAGCAGCGCAGCGAGTGGTTTCGCGGAGTGTGGGACGTCCCTCCGGCGCGGCAGAAGGGCCACGCCGCGATGTTCCCGATCGAAATCCCGCGGCGGCTGATGCTCATGTACAGCTTCCACGGCGAGACGGTGCTCGATCCGTTCCTGGGCAGCGGTACTACCGTGCTGGCGGCTGAGATGACAGGGCGGAGATGTGTCGGCTACGAGATCAACGCGGAGTTCAAGCCGATTATATGCGAGAAGCTCGGGCTCGAATCCCGGGGACCCGGGCATACCGGAGTGTTGTTCAAGGGATGCAATGTATCGTTCGAGCACAGGAAGGGCCAGACCGCCGGGGTGCCACTGATAATGAGAGCCTCCGGAAGCTGAACCGGCTGAAGAACTGATTGCGAATAAGGAACTCACCGTGCATCTGTTCGATTTCTATTGCAGTGATTGCGGCGTAACTCGCGAACTGCTTGTGAAGTCAAGCAGCGCCAAGGTCACGTGCCCCGAGTGCGGCGCTGGAGCTTCCGGTAGAGCAGACCGTACTCGACGCTGTCGACGAGCGCCTTCCACGACGCATCGATGACATTCTCAGATACGCCGACCGTGCCCCATACCCGACGGCCGTCGGTGCTCTGGATCAGCACACGGACTCTGGCGGCGGTGCCTTCTCTGGCGTCGAGCACACGCACCTTGTAGTCAACCAGGTGGATTTTGCGGATTTCAGGATAGACCTCTGCGAGCGCCTTGCGCAGTGCGGTGTCGAGAGCGTTTACGGGGCCGTCGCCCTCCGCTGCGGTGTGCACCACGTGCTCGCCGATGCTCACCTTGATAGTCGCCTCAGTGATGATGAGCCCGCTCTCGCGGCGCTCGGTTATCACTCGAAATCCGGCACGATGAAATAGCTCGCGGTGCTTCTTGAAGGCCTTCATTATCAGGAGCTCGAAGCTGGCCTCGGCGCCTTCAAACTGGTAGCCCTCGTGCTCCATCTCGCGGAGTTGACGGAAGAGCCCCTGGATTTCGGCGGTATCCTTGCCGGCCGCCTTTGCGTATGCCTTTGCCTTGTCGACGATCGCGCTCCGGCCGGCGAGCTCCGAGATCAGAATACGCCGCTCGTTGCCGACTGACTTCGGCTCGATGTGCTCGAATGTTCGCTCGTTCTTCCGCACGGCATCGATGTGCATCCCGCCCTTGTGGGCGAACGCAGAAACACCGACGTACGGCTGCCTGGCATCCGGCGCGATGTTGGCGGTTTCGCTCACCCAGCGCGAGAATTCCGTCAGGCGCTTGAGTTTCGCCCTGCCGATGGTTCTAAGGCCGAGCTTGAGTTCGAGAGTCGGGATGATGCTGCATAGGTCGGCGTTACCACAGCGTTCGCCGTAGCCGTTGATGGTGCCCTGCACGTGCACGGCGCCGGTCTCGACAGCCGCGACGGAGCTGGCCACGGCCATCCCGATATCGTTGTGCGAATGAATGCCGATTGGGACGCTGAGCTGCTCCTTGATCTCCTCGATGATGCGGGTGATGTCGGTGGTGACGGTCCCGCCGTTGGTGTCGCAGAGCACGAGCACGTCGGCGCCGCCCGCCTGGGCCGCGAGGAGCGTGACGACGGCGTATGATGGATCGTCCTTGTAGCCGTCGAAGAAGTGCTCGGCATCGTAGATGACCTCGAGCCCGGTGCTCTTGAGCAGGGCTACCGAGTCTTCGATCATTCGCAGGCTGCGCCCGGGCCTGACGCGGAGCACGTCGGTCACGTGGAGTTTCCACGTCTTGCCGAAGATCGTTGCGGCGTCGGGCTTGGCGGCGATCATGCTGTTCAGGCCGGGATCGTTGGCGGCGGAGTTGCTCGGCCGCCGCGTCGAGCCGAAAGCCGCGATCCTGATGCGCTTGAGCGGCAGGTCGCGAACGGCCTTGAAGAACTCGCGATCCTTCGGATTAGAGCCCGGGAAACCGCCCTCGATGTAGTCGATGCCCAGCGCATCCAACTGCTCGGCGAACCGCAGCTTGTCCATGGGCGAGAAGCTAACTCCCTCGCCCTGGGCGCCGTCTCGCAGGGTTGCATCGTAAATCGCTATTCGTCTCATGTCGCCGGCGCTCCGTCGCGCTGAACTCTTGCGAATACTGCCGTGCGCGGGTGGACGGTTGTTCGATGGCAAGAATTGTATCAGCCAGTGCCGGTGCATTCAAGGAATCGTCGGCGGTTGAGGGACTGCGAGCTGCGGGCGGAGTTGAGTGTGTATAGAATGCCGGCGGCGGGATGCAGCCCCGTGAGGCCATGCCGTAGGCAGGCAGGCACGGCCAACCGATGCAGGGTGGCACGTTCAAGCAGAGCTTGGACGTGGACGAGGCGTGCCACCCGGCGGCTTGCCGCCCCGTAAGGGGCTAAATAGAATAGCCCACGGCAGCGCCGTGGGTCCAGAGCCGCAAATTCCACAAGCCTTGGTAACATTTCAGCCATCTGAGCAAAGCGGTTGACAAATGGGGCCCAACAAGCGGATTACCCAGGATTCGTACGGAAGAAAATGCATAATAAGATGGCGTGAACACGCGATCAAAAAACAAACCCGTTCAGTTCAGTCTGCCGCTCACGTACGAACAGGCCGAG
>JAUWKK010000264.1 GCA_030614245.1 Planctomycetota bacterium
GCGATGGAGAAGAATCTCTCGAAGCTTAAAGACATAAAAGGCAGGCTGGAGGGCGCCATCAAGACGCTGGACAAGGACACAGTGAATGATGACATCTACAAGTCGGCGCAAGGGCAAAAGGATGACTTGCTGGAGATATTGCAGGAGGAAAGAGCTGCCGTTGAAACCGCGCTCCTGAGTGGCGGGAGAAATGATGATGATGCCGATCAGGAAAGCCAAGTCGATGAAGAGTACCAGAACGCCGTGCTCGAACCGGAATTCGAAATCGGCAGGCACAAGACAGAGGTGCAATACCTTCTGGCCAGGATGCAGGTACTGCGCACGTTGATGGCCGAAATGAAACGCCGCTACGGTGATGCCGAAGCACAGAACAGGTCGTCATATAAGAAAATCGACCGCGAGAGAAAAGAACTCGAGAACGACAGCAACACGAAGCAGGAAAAGATGAAGCAGCTCCTGAAGGAAATACAGAAGGCGAAAGACAAGAGGAACAACAGCAGGAAAAAACTGGAACAAGCGAGACAACAACGCTTGAACGAGCTGGTGCTCAACAAGGAAAAACTGGTGCGAGCACTGGATAATATCGCTGAGGACTGGCGGTATGTCGAGGCTGCCGTTCGGAACAGCAAGTATTACAACCTGGAGTACGAGAAGGAAGCTCCGAAGGCGAACCATATCGACGAATACAGAGAGCGGCAGGAGAAGATTCGGCTCACCAGGGAAGACCTGACCAGCAAGCAGAACCAGAAAAAAGAACTCGAAACCGCCGACCGCTTCCTCGATGCCTACATAGTGAATAAGAGAATAGTCAAAGTGATAGAGAAGCCCCGGCAGCCGGATCCCCCCAGGCTGACGAAGCGGATAGCAGTGCCGATAATGTTCGGCCTGCTCTGCGGATTTGCCATCGCATTCATGGTCGAGAGGCGCGACACCTCGCTCACCTCGTCCGACGAAGCACGCAACATCCTGCGGCTTCCCGTGCTCGCCAGCCTGCCCAGAGTCAAAGGCAAAGACACCTTCTTGAAGGAACGCCTGCTGCTTGATGAGAAGGCCAGGTACGAACAGGATTGCTTCCGTCATCTGCGCTCGAAACTGCTGCACACCTATTGCAGCGCTAATGGCAGCGCGGGGATCAAGTCGGTCGCCGTGGCCAGCGCCACCGCCAGGGAAGGCAAGACCACCATAGCCATCGGCCTGGCCATCAGCCTTGCCAATGCCGGCAAGCGAGTGCTCCTGATCGACGCAGACCTTTACGGGCCGAGAGTGCATAAGTTTTTCGACATCGACAACGCGGCGGGGCTGTCGGACGTCCTCGCCGGCGACGTCGAACTGCACGCCGCCATCTGTTCGACTTCCGTCCACCGGCTCGACGTGATGACGGCCGGCCTCTCGCCTCAGCATCCCGGCGAATTGCTCGAGAAAGGCTCCTTCGACGAGATCCTGACGACGGTCACCAAGCGTTATGACTTCATCGTGATAGACTGCCCGCCCGTGATCGGACCGGCGATTTCGCTGCAGATCGCACACGAATCGGATGGCGTGCTGTTCGTTGTCCAATCGGGCAAGGCCAAGCTCAAGACGCTGAGCAAGGCCCGCAAGGAGCTCGACCAGATGAAAGTGAATATGCTCGGAATGATCTTCAACTGCGAAGTCCTCTCGAGAGACGAACGGGCATCCAACAAGGCTTACTACCGCACCAGTGGCCAGTGATCAGTGGCCAGTGGGCAGTGGGCAGTGGGCATGACTCCCTATCGTGGGGTATCTCATGTGCCGCGAGACTGAGGATGTATTTGATGCTCGGGCTGGCGAAGAATTGCTGGCCGTCAGGCGCGAATGCGCGCCTCAGCTTTCGGTACACCCGGGATGGGCCTCGTCTCTTCGCTGCGAAGCCGCTGAGAGCCGGGGGGCATATAGCCTGGGGCTTTGAGCCCCAGTTGGAGAGCGGAAAAAAAACAAGCCGCCCTGAAGGGGTGGCGGACAGCAGTATTTGCCGTGCCCCTTCAGGGCACATATATCGTACTGTCTGATTCCTGGGCTGAAGCCCCAGGCTTTATCCCTTGGCCGCTGCGCGGCCAACAATCAGCTTGCATGCGGTTCGGCTTGAAAACATCCATTGCCTCTGGATCACGGTTGGCCAGCATACCCCACGATCTGGGGTCATACACAAAATGCATTACTGCTGCACGGCCTTCAGGTGGATGTGGTCGCCCTCGATCAGCAGAATGACCGATTGCCAGGCCGCTGCACCATCGCGTTCGATGTGAATCTGCACGACAGTAACCCGTCCCCAGAGTGTGATATCTTCGATGTCCCATCTGTCGGCCTGCGCCAGGCGAGCGGCGAGCTGTGTGAAGGCCAGGCGGCTATCGGGCCGGGCGGCCGCATCGAGGTGCTTGTCCAGGATTGTCTCGAGCTGATTGTCTGTAGCTCCGGCGAGTTGACGGAAAAGGCGAGCTATCTGCACGCCGCGCTCGGACTCGACCGTGATCGGCATCCGGGACGTCCCGGTGCCCGGCCAGTACCTGACAACGATGAAAACAGCGAGGCCGGCGGCAAGCAGCATGACGATAAGGAGGGCGGCAGTCCGGTTCATCGAGCGTCACCTCGGCTGCTCCCAATCCTGCCAATCAGGCACGTAGTGGGTGTTGCCGGGCCCACAGGAGCCGATCTTAAGAGCTGGACTGGTCATCGTGCCGCCATTCGGCAGCATTGATTCCACATGGCCATCGACGAAGCAGACGTTCGCCCTGCCGGAGTGCCGAAAGCACGTGGTCGGCGAAGGGTTCGGCTTCCAGCTTCCCCCGCTGAAGATCAGCGGCGGGTCCAGCAGGCAGTTGTTGCCGGGGCGCCCGCCCCAGTCGACAAGCGTATCGGCAAACATGAAGACTTCCTCGGTTCTGGTGAGGTTGCCCTGCCGGCCCCATGGTCTGAAGCCAATGCTCATCTCCCAGCCGGGTGTTGCGCTCGGGCAGAGGTAGTAGCCGTTGTAACCGTAAGTGGATGTGAGCTGCTTGCCGGGGCCTTGCGGTATGTATGTACCGAACGGCTGCTCGGGGCACTCGAGTACGCTCTCGCTCTTCGACGTGGCGCCGAGACAGGGATAGATGAAGCCCTTGGTGTAGTCCATCGGCCGGTCGTTCGTGCCCCACCAGTATCGCACGGGCCATTCGTGCGCATACGCCAGCGGCATGAAGAAGCCATCATATTCCTCGCAGTAGAGCAGGGCGGCCTGACCGAGCTGCCTGAGATTATTGCGGCAGACAATATCCCTTGCACTGGATTTGCCCGCCGAAAGCGCGGGGACAAGCAAGCTGGTCAGTATCCCGATGACCATTATCACCACCATGACCTCGACCAGTGTGAAGCCGGAACGATTGTGATTCATGAGACGATCCTAAAGTAGGGGCGGTTCGATGGGTGCCACGTTCAACGGTCTTCCGTTGGGCGTGTCGCGTCCACGTCCAAGCATGGCTTGAACGTGCCACCCAACGCCCCTAACGACAGCCCTGGCCCATCTGACTGCGCACACACAGGAGATCCATCACGTTGATAACACCATCGGGTGAACAGTCGGCCTCCGGCGGATTGATCGCGCTGCCAGTCTTGCCCAACAGTGAGCGAATAGTCAAGAGATCCAGCACATTGACGCAACCATCGCCGTCGGCATCGCCCGGGACGCGCGGCTCGGCAATCTTTGGGCCAAATGCGTACAGCCCGTTTGCGCCGATCGAGTAGACGTTGCCGTTGGCAATCGCCGGAGAGCCGCCCGCATTCTGCGAGACCAAGACGACGAATCCGTCATCGCCCGGCTCTTTCGATATATCCAGCACGTGCATGTTGCTGTATGCGCCGAAGCCGGACGAGTCTGGTATCAGCCCTGCATAGATGTAGCCGCCGGCGAAAGCGGGCTGGAGAGTCCACCCCCCCACCAGAGCCGTGTCCCACAGCTCCGCTCCAGTCTCGTCGTCGAAGGCCTGCAGTTTTGGAGTCGAGCCGTACCCTACCAGCCCGCCGGACAGGAAGACCATTTCCTCGGCAACAACCGGAACCGAATCGGTGCGTTCCGAATCAGCGTGCCAGATCAACTCGCCGTCGGCAGCGTCCAGCTTGACAAGCTTCGCAATGCCATAGAAATTGTACGTGGCGCCATATATATATCCGTCACTGTAGCAGACTCCACCGTGAAACGAGTTGTCGTACCACGGAAGCTCGGTATGCCATCGCTCGGTGCCATCCGCGGCGTCAAGGCAAACAATGCCCGGGTAGAGCGTGTAAGACATCCCATCCCATTCGACGCGCACAGTCGCAATGAAGACAGCTCCGTCGGAATACGCAGGCGTGCCTCCGCCGCAGGACGGGATCGGGACCGTCCAGGTGATGTCACCGGTCTCAATGTCGATGCAGTAAAGCTGCGTGCCCTCTCCAAACTGGTGGTAGTCGGCCAGGAAGACGCTGCCGTCGGCGATGCAGGGCGAAGCATTCATGATTGGCAGGGGAGTATACTGCTGCCAGCGGATGTGGCCCGTGTCGGCTTCCATGCAATAGACGGTGCCGTTTTGGGGGACGCCGTATTCGTCACAGCAGTTTGAGCC
>JAUWKK010000172.1 GCA_030614245.1 Planctomycetota bacterium
CAAGTTCGTCAGGGGCGATGCCATTGCGGGCATCATCATCACGATGGTGAACATCTTCGGCGGCATCATCATTGGAATGATGAACGGCTTGACGGTTCAGGGAGCCCTCAAGACGTACGCGATACTCCCGGTTGGCGACGGCCTCGTCAGCCAGATCCCGTCGCTGATCATCGCGACGGCTTCAGCCGTGATCATCACGAAGGCATCAACGAAAACCGACCTGAGCCGCGAAATGGTCGGCCAGCTTCTGCGTCAAACGCGCCCGCTGGCAATCGCCGCGTGCATAATGATGGTTTTCGCCATCGTGCCGGGAATGCCCAAAGTGCCGTTCCTGGCAATCGCGCTGTTCCTGGGCCCGCTCTATGTGATCTCGAAGAAACAGGCCCCGGCCGGGGGGATGGCCCGCATGGCGGCGCGCGCGAACGGCAGGCCCGGTCAGGCCATGCCTGCCGGCAGGCAGGCAATACTCGCCGCCCCGGCCGGAGAGCAGGGCGCTGACACCCCGCAGCCCGCAAGAGCGGGCAAGCGAGAAACGGCCCAGCAGCAGCCGGAAAAGATGGAAGAACTCACAAAAGTCGACCGCATGAGTATCGAGATCGGATATCAACTCGTCCCCATCATCGACCCCAAATCCGGCAGCGGGCTGCTGGACAAGATATCGTCCATCCGCCGCAACTTCGCCCGAGAGATGGGCCTCATCGTGCCGCCTATCCGAATCAAGGACAACATGCAGCTCGCACCGCAGACGTATGTCATCAAGATCCGCGGACAGGAAATCGCCCGCTTCAGCCTGATGCCCCTCCACCTCCTCGCGATGGACGCGGGAGCCGTCACAACGAAGATTATCGGCGAAGAAACGACCGAACCGGCGTTCGGACTGCCTGCGCTCTGGATACCGCAGGCACAGAAGGACGCCGCCGAATTGGCCGGATACGCCGTTATCGACGGCCCCACCGTTATCGTCACGCACCTCAGCGAAGTCATCAAGCGGCACGCGCACGAAATCATCTCCCGAGAAGACACACAGAAGCTCATCAACCACGTGAAGAAAGACGACCCCGCCGTCGTCGATGAACTCATTCCGAATCTCGTGACCGTCGGAACCGTGCAACGCGTATTGAAAAACATGCTTCAGGAACGTGTGCCGATCATCGATCTGCCGACTATCCTCGAGGCGATCGCCGATCACGCACAGATCACGAAGGACCCGGATGTCCTCACCGAATTCGTCCGCGGGCGAATGGCCCGGACGATCTGCCTGCAGTTCAGCGACGAAGAAGGCGTCATCCAGGCCATCACGCTCGACCCGGAGTTCGAGCGGGCGGTCGCGCAGTCGATAGCCAACACTAATGCCATCGGCATCGGTCACGGTGCCACCGTCACGCTTGACCCGGCCATGGTCCAGGCGTTCGTCGAAGTGCTTGCCAAGACGATGCAATCGACTGTGTCTTCGCCTTATGATGCCGTGCTGCTCTCCTCGGCTGCCGTCCGCAGGCACATAAGGTCGCTCATAGCTCCGGCGATGCCGGAGATGCCCGTGCTCTCTTACAACGAGCTGGTCCCGGGCTTCCGTGTGGAAGCAAAGGCCTGCCTGTCGGTCACCCCGACAGCGGCGAGTACTACCGCATAACTTGGCCAGTGGCCAAAAGAAAGGTGAGAGTTGAAAGTAGAGCAGTAGAAGGAGAAGCAGGTAGGTCAGGCTTCCAGCCCGACAAGACAGGCAAGATGCCTGTCCTACTTGTGAAAGAGGGAAAGGATGCTGATAAGAAGCTTCAAAGGGCGAAACGCCGCCGAGGCGCTGCAAAAGGTGAAGGCAGGTATGGGCCCGGATGCCCTGATCATCCAGACGCGTCCGGTTCGCGATCGCGGCCTGCTGGGGATGTTCCGCAAGACGGGCGTCGAGATCGTCGCTGCTGTCGATGGCCCACGGAAATCCACCGGCAGCACGTATATCGCGGATACCAGGCCGCAGATCGAGAGTCGGAAGCCGCCGTCGCCTTTCGACCAACTCGCCGGGCGCCTCGTCAAGGTCGGGGTCGATCCTCATCTGGCGGGCGAACTCTCCGCCGACGTCAGGCAGCTCAGCGAAGGTCTTCCGGTCAGCGAGCCCGGGCGCCTCTCGGCCGCTCTCGCCGATGCCCTGAAGAAACGCATACGCACGACCGGCGGCCTGGGACCGTGGACCGGCTGCCGCAGGATCGGCGCTTTCGTCGGCCCTACCGGCGTGGGCAAGACGACGACCATCGCGAAACTCGCCGCCGGCCTGTCACTCAGGCGCAGCAGGCGTGTCGAACTCATTACTATCGACGCCCACCGCGTCGCGGCGGTCGAACAACTGAAATCGTGCGGCGAGCTGATCGGTATTCCGGTTCATGCCGCCTGCACGGCCGGCGAGTTTGCCCACGCCGTGAAACGCGCGGCAAGGACCGAGTTCATCCTCATCGATACCCCCGGCTGCAGCCGGCACGATACCGCTGCACTGCTGGAACTCGAGCAGTATTTCCGCCAGGTTCCGCAGCTCGAAATCAATGTATTGCTGAGTTGCTGCTGCAAGCTTGACGACGCCGTCGACGCGGTCGGTGCCTTCCGCTCCATTGCAGGCCGCATGCCGGCGAAGGACTGGCCAGTGGAGCCGGTGCAGCTCCTGTTCACCAAGCTTGATGAGACGTCGAGCCGCGGCTCGCTCCTGACGGTTGCCACGAGGTCGCACCTGCCGATCTCGTACCTGTGCGATGGACAGGAGATCCCCGATGACATTGAAGTAACCACGCCCGATATCCTGTCGAATCTACTGGTAGGTGATTCTGGCGAGAGCCGGGAGGGTGATGCATGAGATCACAGGCTGATGCATTGATGAGGCTCCGGCGCGGCGGGGCGACAGCGGGAAAGATGTTCGGTACGCGAACCGTCGTTGTCACAAGCGGCAAGGGCGGCGTCGGCAAGACGAATATAGCCGCCAACCTGGCAATCGCGCTGCAACGGTTCAAGAAGCACGTGATGCTCGTCGACACGGACCTGAGCCTGGCCAACGTAGACGTGCTGCTCGGTCTGCATCCGCGTCACAATCTGAAGAACGTGATCGTAGGCGACAAGCGGCTGGACGAGATCGTGCTCGACGGCCCGGGAGGGATCAAAGTCGTCCCGGCAAGCTCGGGCGCCGATGAACTTGCAGTGCTCGCCCCCTGGCAGAGGCGGAGGCTGGCCGACAGCTTCGCCGCGTACGAAACCGACATCGACATAGCGATCGTCGATACCGCATCGGGCCTGTCCCCCGACATCATCAACTTTGTGCTCGCCGCCAACGAGGCGATTATAGTCACGACACCGGATCCCATGGCAATGACAGATGCCTACGCGATGATCAAGACCATCGCAATCCGAACCGGCCTCTACGATCCCGAGAACCCGCCCGACTTCCGGCAGCCGGTCAGGCGTTCGCCTATCGATATCAAGATATTCGTTAATCTCGCACGGTCGTCGGCCGAGGCCCAGGCAGCCGCCGATCGCATCCGAAACGTCTCGCGCAAATTCCTCCGTCTCGAAGTCGACGATTTCGGCTTCCTCCTGACCGACCGGAACGTCCAGGCTGCCGCCAGGCGGCAGGAGCCGTTCGTTCTGAAGCATCCACAAGGCGACGCGGCCAGGAGCATCGAGTCGCTCGCGGGCAGAGTCAGCGCCAACAACCGCATCGGCAAGGCCACGCGAGGGCTTGGGTGCTACTTCGACCGCGTCACCGATATCAACGACGCATCCGCCGGAATAGCGCAGCCGGAATCATCCCAAGAGAATCCAATGAACATGTTGAGGTAATGAATGACTGCCTACGGACCATTTTTCAAACGCATCTGCTCGCACACGGCTGCGGCAGGATTCGTCGTAACGTGGATAGCCGGACTGTGCAAGCAAGTAACGCCGGAACGGATATTCATCAGGAGCCTGATCGCAGCAGTGCTTTTCTGGATGATCGGAGCATTCATCACACGCTATGCCTTCGGGCCGCCGCCCCGGGCAGATATACCGGAGGAAGGGCCCGACAGCGAGGGCAACTAATTCCAGCAACCAAAGGGGCCACCGTCGGCTTGAACGGCTGAGGATTTCATCGACAAGGACCGTCACCCGCCCATGCCGCAGGCAGACAGGCGCGCCTGATGCAGACGCCGCCCATGCCGCAGGCAGGCGGGCCTGAGAAGCAACAGAGGATACCCAATGGCTGAAGACGTAAAGAAGCTCTGGAAGCTGTTTGACAAGCATCATACAGTCGGGATACGAGATCGGATCATCGTAAGCTATCTGCCGCTGGTGAAGTACGTGCTGGGGCGGATCTCACTCTTCCTGCCGGCGCACCTGGACGCCGAGGACCTGACGGAATCGGGCGTGATCGGCTTGATACGTGCGGTGGGGGAGTTCGACCTCTCACGGGAGATCGAGTTCACGACGTTCGCCGTGCCGCGCATACGGGGTGCCATCCTGGATGAGTTGCGCTCGCACGATTGGATACCGCGCTCGGCCCGCAAGAAGGCATCGATCCTCGATCGGGCATACAAGGAGCTATTGGAAGAGGGTAACGAACCGCCATCGACCGAGCAGCTGGCCGGACGGCTCGAGATGACCGAATGCGAAGTCGAGAGAATGACAGCCGACGTAACTTTCGCATCATTCCTCTCGCTGGAGGGCCTGGGCGGTTCCGGTTCCGGGGGAAGCGGCGATGGCGGCATCAAGATGATCGAATCGATCGCCAATGCACGCAGCGACGACCCGCTCCATTGTTTAGAAGTTGATGAACAGACGGACGTTCTGGCACGGGCTATAGCAATGCTGCCGCAGCAGGAACGTGTCGTGATAACACTTTATTACTACCAGGGGCTTATGTTGAAGGAGATTGCGAAGCTCCTGAAGTTATCGAAGTCCAGGGTGTCTCAGATCCACAACAAGGCGGTGACGCTGTTGCGCTTCAGGCTTCAGGCTACAGGCTGCAGGCTTCAGGGTAAGAAAGACAAGAAGGAGAAGATACGGAGTCTGTACCTGAAGTCTGAAGTCTGAGGTCTGAAGTCTCCGAGAAGAAGGCTACAGGCTACAGGCTCCAGGGTAAGAAAGACAAGAAGGAGAAGATACGGAGTCTGTACCTGAAGTCTGAGGACTGAGGTCTGAAGCCTTCTTTCCCATGGAGGGCCACGGATGGCGGCTGATATCGGCTCGATAAAGCCTGCTAATCCATACTCGATCCGCCGCGTCAATCCGAAACGCGACCACGAGGGAAAGAAAGACTATCCCCACCAGGACGCCGATGGTTTCGCAGAAGACCTCTCGGAATTGATAACAGAGCACGAGAAGGATTCCGACCAGGCCGAACGGGATGCGCCGCCCAAAGACACTACGGGGCAAACACCCGCCCGGGAGACCTCCCGGCGAGACGATCCGAAGGCCCCCTCGGACAGCGGGGAGCTGCCTGAGGCGGAGCATCTGGACATCGAAGCGTAGTTCAGATCAAGCACACCACTGTGGACACTCGCACTCGTCATATCTTGCAATTCTTGCACAAAATCCCTTTGATTCTGCAATAACCCGTTGGTAGCATTAAGGGTCTGGATGTGGCAGACTGACGAAAGCAGAATAACTTGTGCTGGACCGACACTTGGAATCCTACGGGATGCAGTCCATGGCCGATCACGCCTGATTCACTGTCGGGCAGCAATTTTGCAGCACCGGTGAACACAAAACGAGGGTTCATATCACTAAGATGCTATCCCGGTGGGTGCGAACAGCCAAAATGGGATATTCTTGGATGCGCCGGGCTGTTTTCAGAGTGGGTATAAGCTCAGTGGCCTTCTGTGAGAGTTGAGCAGTAGAAAGGTGAAAGTCGAGAGATTGGATTCTTATCTTCTCGCCTGCTCTACTTTCAACTGTCTCCTGTCTAAGGAGGTAGGGCTTGAGTGTTACAAGCGATATCATGACTCCTGCGCCGGCAGAGCTTTCCGAGCGCCGAACCCTCACGGGAAGCTGTTGCCCATACAGCGGCAGCGCCTTGGGATTGCTCGAAATCCGTGCCGCCGGCCCGGCGTCGCCCGACAAATCCATGCAAGCACGATTCAGCGTGCTGAATGTCGCCGACTTCATACATATTCTCTGTGATCGACCTCCAGAAGGAACAAGGCTCCAGGCTGCAGGCTACAGGCTGCAGGGTAAGAAAGAGAATACAGAATGAGTTCAGAATCAGTACCTGAAGTCTGAGGTCTGAAGTCTGAAGTCTCCGATCAGTCGCCTGTAACGGTGATTTCGGCAAGCAGTAGCAGTGAAGGAAGAATGATGATACTTAGATAGGAAGAAGGCTCCAGGCTGCAGGCTACAGGCTGCAGGCTTCAGGCTTCAGGCTTCAGGCTTCAGGCTTCAGG
>JAUWKK010000394.1 GCA_030614245.1 Planctomycetota bacterium
GCTCGATCCGCCTGGCGTCGGCGCCCGGGACCTGCAGGAATGCCTCCTGTTGCAGATAGACAACCCCCCCAAAGAGGCCCTGGCACGCCTGCTTGTCAGCCAGCACCTCGAGGACATCGAAAAGAACCGATACCCCAAGATGGTCCGCGAGACCGGCGAGACGCTTGAAGCCATCAAGGGTGCGGTCGAGTTCATCACGCGCCTCTCGCCCAGGCCCGGGGCGCTCTTCGGCAATGAGATGCCGCAATACATCACGCCCGATGTCAGCGTCGAACATAACGACGCCGGCAAATACAAAGTCACCCTCGAAGACCATCGCATCCCGAGACTCTACATCAGCCCCATCTATGCACGACTGCTACAGGACGAGAATGCCGGCGAAGAAGAACGCGAATACGTCCGCAAGAAGATACTGTCGGCTAGGTGGCTGATCGACGCGATCGAGCAGCGGCGCAATACCCTGCTGCGGATATGCCAGGATGTCTTCGAGATACAGCGCGACTTCCTCGATCACGGCATAAAGCATCTCAAGCCCCTGAAGATGCGTACCGTCGCCGAACACGTCTCCGTCCACGTGAGCACCGTCAGCCGCGCCATCGCCGACAAATACGCCCAGACGCCCCGTGGCATCTATCCGCTCAAGTTCTTCTTCACCGGCGGCACGAAAGCAGCCGGCGGCGAGATGACTTCCCGTAAGAGCGTCAAGCAGAGCGTGCTCGAAGCCATTGAGAACGAAGACAAACGCAATCCGCTCTCAGATGACGAGATCGCAAGAATGCTCCAGCAGCAAGGCCTCGACATCGCACGCCGTACCGTCTCAAAATACCGAAAGGCCTTGAGAATCCCTACCTCACGCCGACGCAGAGCCTATTGATTGCGAACGGGGAATCCGGTAAGCTGCCGCACAGTTGCGTGTTTTTCGCGATGTGCGGGACGCTGAACGATTCGTCTCGCCTCCATTATCAACCATTGCAGAATGACAGAAGCTCAAATCAGCAGGAGTTGCACGTCACCCGCCGGCCGCCGGGCGGCTTCGATGCTGCTCTGCGGCATTGCGCTCTTGATAACGTGCGCAATATACATCCCCGCCGATGCCGGCGAAGACAGGCTGACTGTCAAGGCTGAGACAGCCTTCCTCCAGAACTACCGGCCCGGCTCCCCGCTGCCGATGCGGCTCGAGTTCATAAACGAAGGCTCCGACCGCAGCGGCGAACTCGCTATCGAGACGCCCGCAGTCAGGTATCGATTGCAGCTCGATCTCCCGGCGCCGACGACGCGGGTCGTCGAGTTCGATCCCGTCTTCTTCCACCAGCCGCCTGCCGTCACCGTCACCATCACCAGCGGCGGCGAGGAGCTATTCACCAGGCGCATCAAGATCAATGCCGGCCCGATCGACGACGATGCGTTCCTCGTCGGAGTGATTGGCAGCCCTGCGCGCTTCCGCGATATCAGGGACGCCCTCGGCAAAGTGAAGCTGGCGAGACTGCTCCGGCTGCCGGCGCGAGCTGATGAGCAGTACGATGCGTTCGACCTGATCCTCGTCGATGCTTCCGACCCGAAGAGCCCGGCAAAACGACCTGCTCAGCTTGACAATTGGCTCGCCTGCGGAGGCCGCCTGCTCGTGAGCCTCCCGCAGGATGTCAACGCCGTCGGGCCGTGGGTCAGCTTCGTCCATTCGCAGATTCCCGGTAAAGTCCGACACAACGAGTGGCTCAGCAGTTTTCCGTTCGGGCTCGGCCGTGTGATTGTCGTGAGGTATCCCGACGGCTTGCGGTTGGCTAATCAAGCGGGCCGAAAGGCGTTCGCCGAGGAGATCGTCAAGGTGCTCGACCTGCGGCCGTTCCCGAGGGTCGGCCCGGTGCAGCCGAAGCTCTACGGTGCGCTTCGACCGGTCGTCTGGGACGATTCCGGCCAAGAGCATCTCGCAGCAATGATCGCCCTGTACCTCGTGCTGATGGCTGTCGTGCTGATCTGGAGCGGCTCGCCGAGACGGACGTGGCTCGCTGCGTCCGCGCTCTCGCTCGCTTTCGCGTTCATTCTGTCGTATCTGCTCTTTGGAGCCCGAACTCCGCTGGCCGCACGCTCGCTGGCCGTCCTCCATACCGTCGCTGACGACCGGCACGCCAGGCTCGAGATATATACCGGGCTCGGCACATCGAGGCGCCGGCTCGACGCCTCCCTCGATGGAACCGCCAGGCCGATCTTCTACGACTGGTCCGACCCCTACGAGATCGCCGGCGACGTAGATCTCGATACGAACCGCACCAGCGGCGTCAGGCTTTCACGCGATACCTGGCGATGCTTCGGCACTTGGCGGGCAGTAAGGCTGCAGGGCAGCTTGCCGCTGGGGAATGCTTCGCTCAACGGCGAGCCGATCAGGCTTCAGGATGCCATCTTGATCGAGGGGGATCGCAGTATCACGCTTGGTGCTGTAACCTCGGAGACGAAGCTGTCGCTTCCCGAAGACGCCCCGCAGCTCGGCCAGGCTAGATCGGAATCGCTGCCCGGCAACGGCGAAACAGCCGAACTTGCCGCCCGAAGAGCGCTGCTCAAATGGTGGCTGCAGCGCCCGCACCCGGAGGGCCGGCGGCTCATCGGATGGTTCCGAAGCGAACGCATCGCCCCCCCATTCGCTCTCCCGCAGCCCAATGCACCCATCTGGGTGCTGGCCGTTATCGAACTGAAGAAACTGTGAACACGGCTGCTGAAACCCTGCCGAAGGCAGGCAAGC
>JAUWKK010000317.1 GCA_030614245.1 Planctomycetota bacterium
GCAGCTCGAGTGCATACTGCACCATCGGCAGGCGGTCGGGCCTGTCCATCGCGCCGGAAGCATCGACGACAAAGACGAGATGAGCAGCCTTGCGGCCCTCGCGGCCGATCACCCTGCCCGATACCCCGATCTTCAGAAGCGTCAGCCCGCGGCCGAACGGCGACGGCATTCCCTCGGCATTGACCGTGAATACCTGCTGCGCCCGGCGGGGATAGTTATAATCGAACGCGTTGACGAACTCCTCCATCCTCACCAGGCCCATCGGCGGCCGGAAGCCCTTGCGGATGTAGTTGCGCGTCTGCGTGTATGATGCCTTGTCCACGTCGATCGAGAAGGTCGAGAAATGGTCCTTCGCCGTCATAACGAAAGGATTGACGGGCACAAGCTTATATACGGGCGTGGCGGGGGCTTTGTCATCATCGCGCTGCTCTTCGGTTACCTCGGGCTCCGGCTCGGAGCCGAATATCTCATCCTCTTCCTGCCCATCATGTTGTGTTGCGTCCTCTTCGCGCCCCTCTTCGGTTACATCTGGCACCGGCATGCAGAATAGCTCAATCTCATCCTCCGCTTCTTCAGGGGGCAGTCGCACGTATGTGGGCCTGCTTTCGGCTGATGCGGGCACCTTCCGGAGATCTATCCGTGATCCGCGCTGGCCGTGGTAGACATCAATCGAATACGGACCCTCGGCGCCTTCCGGCGCGCCCTCCAAAGATCTGCGATCAGTATACTCCCTGCCGTTGAGCTTCTTGCCTTCTTCCTTGCTCTTGGGGTGTTCGGCCGTGTATTTCAGGCGCAATCTCTTGCTTTCGTCGTGGGAGGGCAAAGAGTCCATGTGCCGGCGGCTGGTTTCGGCGTTCGATTCCAGCAGTTCAGCCGTGAGCGGGCTGTATTTCTTCTTGCCTGCGCGCTTGCCGTCAGTCCGGGTGCCGCCGCCTCCCGTGCCGGCATCGATTGAGGGCGGCTTATCGGCCTTAGGCGCGGGCTTGGTCGGCGCCGGCTGCCTGGGAGTCACGGGACGGCCGAGCGCCAGGCGCGGAATAGCTAGTGGCAATGAGTCCTTGCCAGGCTGCGCCGGCTCGTCAGGTGGCTCGTCGAAGAGTATCACTACCTCGGATGTCAACTCCTTCGTGTGCTTGTCTTTGCCTGTCTCCTTCCCGGCGGGAAGCTTGACAATCATCTGCCTCTCTTCCCTTACTCTCATTTGCTCCCTCTCCCGCTCGACTTGGATAGGCTCATCAGCCTCTATACGCGCCGCTTCGAGTTCATCTCGGTGCTGAACCGCAACTCTGTCAACATCAGTGAGATTGCCGGCCAGGTTCACGGCCTTGTTGTGAATCCATGTATTATCGGCTTCGCTCGTAGGCTTCCTACGAAACTGCGCCACGAATGCCTTGGAGGCCATCGTAGAGACTCTCGCATCATGGATACCCGCATCGATAGATTTCTCAGGCCTGCCGGCCGATCTTTTCGCAGCGGCCCGGAAGGTGCCGATGATGGCCTCGTCCTGTGTTCTCCCGAAAAAATGCTTCTTTTCTGATTCTGCCTTCTTCCTTGCCTCCAAGTTCCTCTTGTCGCTGGCCCGTCCGCCTACGCGGTAAGTGAAGGTGGGTAAGGCATCCATACCGTTCGTGCTTAGAGGCTTCTTGGACTCGCTCCACTTCAGTCCGCCTTTGGGGGATAGCTTGGCCGCGCGGCCTCGGCTGACCGCCTTGCGAGGGCGCCTGGACTCCGCGCCTCCGAATGTGGTCACACCATCGTCCTCTATCTGCATGTCCATGGCGTCGGTATCGGGCCCCGAGTCTTCCTCTGCGATGGGATATACGCCCGGGACCGGGCTCCTCCGGGCCAACTCGCGCGACGTAGAAAGCGCCGGCATCAGCATACCTGCAATGACGACACCCAACCCCACAATGACCAGCGCAGCAATGGCGTTTCGCTCCCGCCTGGACAAGGTGAACCGGTACGGCCGGCGGACGCGCCTGGTATCCGCCGGCGCCTTCCCGGCAGGCGCGGGGTTCCCGCTGTTGGCTTTTGTTCTCGAGGCGGTTGCCAGCAGCGCGGCGCGGCGCCCGGTGTTGAGTACGGGTGGTGCTCCCGATGTAATCCCTGCCCGCAGCAGTTCGGCGGCGGCGCGCAGATCGGCCATCTTGGCCGAGCATCGCTCGCAATCGGCGATGTGAGCGGCAAGCTCAGCCTTCTGGCGCTCGTCTATGTCGCCGAAAACCATCTGCGGCAGCAGCATTTCGGCTTGTTCGCAATTCATCTCAAGGCTCCTCTATGTTATCAGACGTCAGCTCGGCGCTGAGTCGGAAGAGGTCTGTCACGGGGCGGCGCATGACCCACGTGATGGCTACCCCTCATATCATTCCTGCATTCTTCAGCCTGATCGCCAGTTCTCTCAGGCCCTGGTTCACTCTGTACGACACGTTGCTGACGGACAGGCCGACGATATCGCCGATATCGCTTAACGTGAACCCCTGTATAAGCTTCAGCAACAGGACCTGCTTCTGCTGGCTCGGCAGGTTATTGAGTTCCTCGACGGCCCTGTCGCACATCTCCCGGTGTATCATGTCATCAAGCATGTCCGATGCTTCGTCCGGCTCGAATCGTCCCGCCACGGCGTCCTGGACATCCCGCTGCTCTAACTTGTCGTCCTTACTCAACTTACGCAGCGCCGAGATCGCCTGGTTGTGTGCGACCCGGAACAGCCAGTTCGATAACTTGCGGACGCTTCCCGTGCCATCGCGCCGGGTCTGGACGATCAGCCGCATAAATGCATCTTGCACGACCTCTTCGGCGGCTTCGGGCCCGCGCCCCATCAGGTGCCCTACATACCGCAGAAGCGGTGTCTGGAAGCGATCTACGACCGCTGCGAAGTCGAACGCTTCCCCTCCAGGCTCAACAGTGGGCTGCCGAGCCTGCTTGCCGGCGGTGCCTTCTTGCACAGACGTCCTCATCGAGATATCGGCTCCGGTTCCATATTTATAGACGCACGGGACTGCGTAAGGTTCTAAAAAAAACGGAATATCGGCTGGAACGGCACGAAAAATGGTTCACCGCGAGCAGGCGCTTCGGCCTACTTGTCCGGCTCAACCGCTCCTTTGTCGGGCTTGCGGTTCGAGGGGTCAAGCCCCGGAACACGTCGAGCAGCCACTTGGCCATTAAAGAGTCTCCTTCCTGAGCAACACGCCACCACCACCAATAGTATAGACCGATTCCTTTCGCAAATCAAATGCCGGGGGCGGATATGCACGGACCTGCCTTCCTGTCTGTAGAGGGATTGAAACCGCAGATAAACGCGGATGAACGCAGATAAGATGGTCTGGATGCCGAGATGGGGCATGTGTTTGGCGTGCAATAGAACACCGGCAGGGTAGACACGTGAAGCAGAGCTTGGACGTGGATGAGACACGGCCAACCGAGGACGGTTGACCGTGGCACCCAGCCGCGGATTGCAGCCCCGCAAGGGGCGAAATAGAACAGCCCACGGCAACGCCGTGGGAATACGGTTGACCGTGCCACCCAGCGGTGGATTTGTAGCCCCGTAAGGGGCGAAATAGAACAGCCCACGGCAACGCCGTGGGAATACGGTTGACCGTGCCACCCAGCGGTGGATTTGTAGCCCCGTAAGGGGCGAAATAGAACAGC